>JADKDR010000013.1 GCA_016714535.1 Bacteroidota bacterium | reverse complement strand
TTAACACCAATAACCACCTCTTTTTAAAGTTACCTCACTTTTAGGGTGCACTTATTACAACACGTTTAGCTCCAGCCAGCAAATGCTTTTTTGCACCATCCTCATTGGCAAATTTTCCGCTTGATTCGATAACCAAATCAATTTTATGATTGGCGTGTGGCAAAAGTTGCGGATCTTTTTCCTGAGTGAGCAAAATTTCTTTTCCATTTACTATAAGCTTGTGTTGCCCTGATTCAATGGTGGCGGGGAAAATGCCATGCACCGAATCGTATTTTAGCAAATGCGCAAGTGTAGCAGCATCTGCCAAATCATTTATGATGGCAACTTCAAGTTCATCATCGTTTATCATTTGTTTAAAAACTGTGCGGCCTATCCTGCCAAAACCATTTATTGCTATACGCATATCTGTAATTTTAATTTATTAAGATGTTTTCAAAAGTAGTTGAATTTTTCTGATAATTCAGAAGTTGAAAACGAATCAACATAAAATTTGTTGTGCCTGAAAAGATGATATGCTCCCCCTTTGTTTTAATTAGTTGAAATGCGCAACGCATTATGAAGCAACTAAAAACCGAATACCTCAATCAGGCCTAATGTGGTTAACTGCGCATTGCTGGCACCCTTGCTGTAGCTTATTACTGTTTAAAACTTTTACTGCCCTAAGATATTAGACATGAGCATCGTTCTAACTTTGCATAACAATAGAATAAAACCGATGGGAAGTAATCGCTTAGAGCACGAAATAGAGCACGGCAAAAAGTTGCGTGAAGGTGGTGCCGAAGATATTTGGAATTGGGCATCGCCCGCAGGGCAAGTGCGTGCCACACGCAGAGCACAATTGTTAGTAGCTGCTGCCAAAATAAAATCTACCGACAAATGCCTGGAGATAGGCTGTGGTACAGGCCTGTTTACCGGAAAAATATACGATGATACCCGTGCTGATATTACGGCTATCGATATTTCGGAAGATTTGCTTGAAGAGGCTCGTACCAAACATCCGCAAAACAAATTTATTATTGGCGATGCAATGAATCTTGATTTTCCAGATAATAGCTTTGATGTCGTTTTTGGAAGTAGTGTGCTGCACCACCTCGATATGCAAAAGTCGATGTCTGAAATATACAGGGTACTAAAACCGGGAGGACGCATAGCCTTTGCCGAGCCAAACATGATTAACCCTCAGATTTTTATCCAAAAGAATATTCCTTTTATTAAAAAAATGCTTGGCGACTCGCCTGACGAAACAGCCATTGTGCGTTGGTCTTTTGCAACCATGTTGCAAAATATCGGATACAAAGAAGTAGTTATTTATCCTTACGACTTTCTACACCCTATTGTTCCAAAGCCATTGATAAGCATGGTTAATGGCATAGGCAAAGCCGTAGAAAAAATTCCAATCCTAAAAGAAATTGCTGGAAGTGTGGTTATTGCCGGGCAAAAATAAAACTTGCTGCTAACACGTGTGCAATGCTAATTTTTTTCGGCTAAAAAAAATTTTATACAGAGTAAACTACTTCTTGCAGTTGCATGATGGCGAAAAATAAACTTTGCATTCGGGAAGTAAAGATTTTACACGTTGCTGCTCTTTTTCGTCAAATAATATTCCACGTAGTTCCAACACTTTAAGGTTGTAGAGGTTTTTTATTTCGGCCGGAATAATGCTTATCTCGTTATCCCATAAATAAATTTCTTCGAGTTCTTTTATTTGAGTAAGCACCACCGGAATTTCTTCAATTAGATTATTGGTTCAGGTTTAATACTTTTAATTGCGTAAGCGCATTGATGGTAGAAGGAATTACTTTGATTTTATTATTGACCGCATGTAACTCGCGCAAATGTTGCAACTTCGAAATCTCGTTCGGTATGCTTGTTAATTTATTCTTGTTTACAATAAGCACTTCCAGATTAGCTAATTGAAATACCTGCTCCGGAATTTGTGTCAGTTTAGTTTTGCTTAGATCAAGATATTTTGCCGAATCGCGGTTATTTAAAGCATCCTGCAGGTTATCGTATTTGACATACGTGTGGGTAAGTTTGTCTTCTTCTTGCGCATGCACCAAAGGTGCCTGAAGAAAAAATAATAAGATGAATATAATTAGACGTTTCAAATTTACTTTCTCGAAAACAAACGTTTGAAAAATCCGGGACGCTTGGTTACATAAGGAGTTCCTTTGCTTCGCCTGTGTTTTTTCATTCGCTTGCGGGTTTCCTTATCTTGTATGGACATGTTCCTTTTTTGAAATTTCTTTACCGCCTTTAACTCTGCTTCCTTTTGCTTTTGTTTCTTTTTCTCGGCCGCTTCAATTTTCTTGCGAGTTCTGCGGCTTTGGGCATCGGCAGTTTGAGCTACTAGCGTAGTAAGCAGTATGCTTAGCAATATGTATTTTAAAAATTGCATTTTTACTATTGAAATTTGGTGCAAATATTATCCTATTTTTCAATAATCAACTTACTCACATACGTTTTCTCTTCTGCTTTTATTGTAACAAGGTACATGCCTGAGGTAATATTATTTACAAATATAGGAATATCCTGACGGAGGTTGTACACCTGTTTTTGATACAACAATATTTGCCCTTGCATGTCTGTTACAGTAACGGTATACGTATCAGCAAAAAATGTATGCGGAAATTTTATGTAGAAAATTTCTTTTGCAGGGTTTGGGTATAACCCGACCTCCTGCCTTGTACCATTGGAAGTGGTAGTATGAGGCAAAGCCGTGTAGATGGCGCACCCTGCGCTATCGCAGCCTGCACTATCGAGTTTTACAAGCCAGGCATCTTGACCTCCGCTGGTACCTTCAAAACAAAAACCGGCACATATAAATCCGCTATCGCTTGTTTCTATTACATCACGAAAATAGGCATGGTCGTTGCCTTGTGCAAATGACCGCTCCCATTTTAAGTTGCCTACGCTATCCAATAAAAAAATTGAACCCTCATCCAAATTGTTGTTAGCATTGCGGCAACTGCCTGCACTCACTATATCACCAGTACTGATTTCTTTGGCCCACCAAGGGTTGCACATTCCCGCGATAGGCACTTTTGTTTGCCATACTATATTTCCTCCGGTATCTACTTTTATTATCCAAGGGTTTTCTATTGAAGTGCTTGGGTCAAACTGTGTACAAGCCAATAAATAATTTCCATCTTTAGTTGCTGTTATTCCAATACCAATTTCAGTTACAGGCGAGCCAAAAGTTTTATGCCATAGTTTATTACCAAGCGAATCCCACTTTACAAGCAATACATCGCGGTTGCTATTGTTGCCAAACCCAAATGAGCGAGTCCATCCAATAGTGAGGATTGATGCATCGGGGAGCTCGATGGAGGAGTAGGCCGCATCATATTTTGGTCCTCCGAATGTACTTGTCCACAACATATTGCCTTGTTTGTCAATCATCCTAATGTAGCAATCGCCTGTAGTATGAGCCGTATCATTTATTTGGCCTGTGATTAATATTTGGCCATTAATTGTTTTTAAAATATACTGGCCAGCAACAGCAAAACCAATTGGTGAAGGAAAATATCGAATATCAATACTATCCATTTTTTTATTTAAAAAAAATAAAAAATCGTAAAATAAATTGTTGGTTGTATTATAAGCAAAACTCCCGACAACCATAGTATCATTATTTAATTTCAATAATCCATAAGGCAATTCGTAATTAGGTGTATTGTAAATCTTTTTTTTTTGTAATTATTCCTTGGGGTTCTATTTTCAAAATGCTCAATGACCTTGGCCAATATGGGTATCCAGTTGTCATCATTGCATAATTACTTGAGTCAAAAGGAATTATATTAAATAAATTATCTATGCCTTCATGTAAGGTATAATTAAATGATTGACCAATCGTATTTTGAATTGTAGCATAAAAAACCAAGAGGGTTAGCAACCCCCTTGGAATAAATAATATTTTATTCATTACTTACCTACAATTAATTTTTGCGTGCCAACTTTCACCATATTAGCATCTAATGCTTCAATTATGTACACACCATTTTTAAATAATGAAGTTGAGAAATTGAATTCAACTGCGATGTTCTGAACTAAAATAGTTTCAATTTGCTTTCCGGTAATGTCTTTTACATGCAACTCACCTGTACCCTTATGTACATTTGTGATTTTTATATTTACTGTTTCGTTTGCAGGTTGCGGATAAAGTAAAATATCTGATGCTGTTTCACTTTTATCGACATTAAAGGCAATCTTTGGTATTTTGCCTCCAATAGTTTCCGGCATAAATTTTTGTGTTTTGCCAAAATTATTTTTCATATAGCCTTGTGCAATGGCTCCATCCATGTTGTTGTTATTTGAGTATGAACTTAAACTTGCTTTATCTTTTTTGGTTAACTCCAATTTGCCCTTGTTAATTTTTTGTAAACAAATAAGTGTACAAATTGAAAATGGAATTGTATTTTGTATTGCCTTTAATAGTGCCAAATGGTATGCTGCTTGCGTATAATTTTCATTATTAAAATGATGCATCAATAACAAAACATTTTTATTTTCTTGTGTTGAGTTCGCAATAAAATCTATTACCAGCGAATCGTTATACAAACTATCATTCATAATATTTTTGCTAATCCATTCATTGAAAAATTGCTTTTTAAGTTGCGGGGTCGGTTTCGTGTGTCTGTGCAGGTTGGTGAAAACACCAACCTGAGGCAGATGCGGCAGCACTCCACTGTTTTTGCGAATCATAAACACTAAATTTATTCTCCATTTGTGTTTGTTTTTTAATGTTTCTATTTTTCAATAATCAACTTACTTACATACGCTTTCTCTTCTGCCTTTATTGTAACAAGGTACATGCCTGAGGTAATATTATTTACAAATATAGGAATATCCTGACGGAGGTTGTACACCTGTTTTTGATACAACAATATTTGCCCTTGCATGTCTGTTACAGTAACGGTATATGTATCTGCAAAAAATGCGTGGGGAAATTTTATGTAGAAAATTTCTTTTGCAGGGTTTGGGTATAACCTGACTTCCTGCCTTGTACCATTGGAAGTGGTAGTATGAGGCAAAGCCGTATATGTAGCACAACCTACGCTATCACAGCCGAGGCTATCGAGTTTTACGAGCCAGGCATCTTGCCCGCCACTTGCACCCTCAAAGCAAAAACCGGCACAAATAAATCCTTTATCGCTTGTTTCTATTACATCTCGAAAATAGGCGTGGTCGTTGCCTTGTGGAAATGACCGCTCCCATTTTAAGTTGCCTATACTATCTAATAAAAAAATTGAACCCTCATCCAAATTGTTGCTTAGATTACGACAACTCCCTGCGCATACAATATTGCCTGTTTTGGTTTCTTTTGCCCACCATGGGTTGCACATTCCTGTAATAAGCACTTTTGTTTGCCATACTATATTTCCTCCAGTATCTACTTTTATTATCCAAGGGTTTTCTATCATTGTGTTGGGGTTATACTGTGTGCATGCCAACAAGTAATTTCCATCTTTGGTAGCTGAAATACCAATACCGCCCTCTGTTACAGGTGTCCCAAAAGTTTTGTGCCACAGTTTATTGCCAAGTGAATCCCACTTTACAAGCAATACATCGCGGTTGCTATTGTTGCCAAACCCAAATGAGCGTGTCCATCCTAAAGTAAGAATACTTGCATCAGGGAGCTCGATGGAGGAGTAGGCAGCATCATATTTAGGGCCACCAAAAAGTACTTGTCCAGAGCAAATTTCCTTGATCATCAATTTTACTTAAATAACAATCGCCTGTGGTATGGTTAGTATCAGTTATTTGGCCCGTAATTATTATTTGTCCGTTCATGGATTTTAAAATGTATAATCCTATTAAAGAATTGCCGAGAGGTGATGCAAAAAATTTAGTATCTAAACTATCCATATTTTCATTGAAATAAAACAGATAATTTGAATACAAATTATTTGAGTTGTTGTATGCAAAACTACCGGCAACCATAGTATCACTATTCAATTTTATCAATCCGTAAGGAACATCGCAAGCAGATCCATAGCTAATTTTTTTCTTTGTGATGAAACTTTGAGTGTTTATTTTCAAAATGCTTAGTGATTTAGGCCAAAAAGGATATCCACTTGTCATAACCCCAAAATAGGATGAGTCGTTTTCCAAAATATTGAATAATCCATCCACACCTTCATGAATTGTTTTATTAAATGTTTGAGCAGCAACAAAATTAAACGCAAAGCAAAAAACCCAAAGGCAAAAGCCTTTGGGTTTTAATAATATTGAGGTCATCATTTGGCTACTACTAATTTATGAATGCCAATAGTTTCGCCTCTATTATTTTGCACTGTCATTACATATACACCATTGAGATAATTCTCCAATGAGAAATTAATTTCATTGTGTATGTTTTCTAAAACTAAATATGATATTTTCTTTCCTGTTAAATCACAAACATTTAGTGTGCCTTTGCCATCATTTGTTGTTTTTACCATCACAACAACCAAGTTGGAAGCTGGTTGTGGTTTTAAATTAAGGGTTGTCTCCAATGTGCTATTACTTTCAGTGAAGGCAAATCGCGGTATTTTACCACCCATTGTTTCAGGAATAAATTTTTGAGTTTTGCCGAAATTATTTTTCATATAGCCCTGCGCTATAGCGCCATCCATATTCTTATTATTTGAAAGGCTACTAAGTGTGACTTTATCTTTTTTGTTTAGTTCTAATTTGCCCTTGTTAATTTTGGTGAACAAATAAGTATACAAGTTGAAAATTGCACTGTATTTTGTGTTGCCCTTAATTTGATTCAAATGCATGGCAGCTTGCGTATAATTTTCATTATTAAAATGATGCATTAATAACAAAACATTTTTATTGTCTTGTGTTGAGTTTGCAATAAAAGCTATTACCAATGAATCGTTATACAAACTATCGTTCATAATATTTTTGGTAATCCATTTATTGAATAATTGGTTTTTTAATTGCGGATTTGTTTCTTTTTGGTAAGCAAGTTTTAAGTGGTCGCATGGTGGTGGGCAAGGGTCATCGTCTGCACATGAAACTAAATCATCTAACGGATTATTACAATTTTCAACATCCTCAAAATTCCCATTAGCAAGTATTGGGCTAATTAATGCAGGTATAGTTACACTAGGTGTACCATTTGCATAATATTTAAACTCAACAAGTGGCGAGTAAATATGGCTTTCGGCTCCATTGGTATTTACATTAAAAGTATTGCCTGCGCGCACTTCGGTGAAAGGGTCACAGCCGGTACCTTGCGTAGCTAATGTGCCAAGTGTAGGAAACTCGGGGCTTATGGACCAGTCGTAATTATTATCGTAATAGTCGTTGCAACTTATTTGGAGAAAATCGTTATTTAGTTCGGTTTGGGTGGCAACTTCTAAACTGTCAAAGTTATTAAACTTGCCTGCAAGGCCACCCATTTGGTCGGTATTGTGTACTATTAGTCCAAAATTTTTAAATTTTGATGCTCCTATAAAAGTATTGCTCTCTATATTGAATGCAGGGCTGCTAATCATGGCAATGCCATAGGTTGCATCGCTACCTGTGCCTGATGGTATATTAAAAATATTTTCTTTTATCTGATGAAATGCCCTGACAACGCCCGTACACCATACTGTGCCCGTATCTCATTATTTACCACACTTACAGGTGTAAGAACGGCACTGCCATCCACCATTTCGATACCGGTAGTTAAATCGGTAATTGTATTATCTTTAATAATTACTCTGGCATCGTAAGAGCCTACCGCGGTGCCCCTTATATCGGCCGGATAAGCATAGTTGATAGAAAATTGGTTATTGTCTATAAGTAATCCATGTCTATTGTAATCAGAAATGAATGTATTATTTCCAACAGGTCTTTTAAGTGGATCTACAAATTGCTCATAATATTTATCGCGCATGGGACTGCCATTTATAAAGTTGGAATTAAATACGAAGTTAAAAGTAGAACCATTATAATAAGGCGCATAGTGAATACTTCTTCGGTTATTAATAAAGTTTGCATCCGTTACTCTAATATATCCACCACCGTCTGTTTCCCTTGGGTCTAAATGTAAGAGGCCATCACGCTGCCCTGCAGATGCCATCACGCCAATACGTGCATTGGTAATGGTTGCGCCATCTTGTATATAACACACGCCCTGACTACCAAAGCCGCTGTTGCCGTTGGGGTCGCCCCAAACCTCTATACCATCCCACATCGAGTTATCATCGCATCCATTTCCTTGTACCACATCAAGTATTGTATTACCTTGTACATTAAGTTGGCCACCTGGTTGTATATGTATATATGTAGGAATTCCTGTTTGCCTACTATCGGCAAAATATAATGCCCCTGCGTCAATTGTAAAATTAGTACCGGATGGAATATGCAAAATGCCCAGAATTTTTTTTGTGCCTGTTAATGGGTTTGGTAAGGTGGATGCATCTATGGGGGTAATGATTCCGTTATCATATCCGTCATAATCATAGGTCAGATTATTTTGACAATTTGGATATAATTTGGCTAAGTAGGCATCGTCAAAATTGGAACTATAATTTCCGCTTATTACAAAACCACCATCCTCTGCTTCAGTTATTCCATACATACATTCTTGTTTTTTAAAGTCGCCAGGATAATCCTCTGGTGGTTCAGTAGAATTTTCATCAAAAGTTATTTCCCATTCAGGTGTTCCATTCAAAGCAAATTTTTTTACAAATGCATCAGTGTTCCAATAGTCGTCATAAATAAATCCCGGTTGGTTTGTACAAATTTGCGGTCCATTGTTGCATGTCCAGCATTGATCCCAATATTGTGTAGTATAATGCTGTGGCCTTTTTGAAGAAACCGCTGCAAAGCCACCATCGGCAGTAGTTGTTACACCAACCTTGAGGTCGTAGGCATATAACTGGTCATCAACTTGCCCAATACCAAGCGTTAATGGATAATTGGTGGGAGTGCCGATAATGCCAGTATTCAATGGGAACTCACTTACATATCCTTCAGCAATATTCCCAATATTAGTACTTCCTCCGGCTAACCCATAGTCACTTGAGTTGTAGGTTACACCAACAATGATATGATTGTCATCCCGAAAACTAACATCATAGGCTGCGTCATTTAGTGGAGAAAAATTTTCGGTACGCTCGATTGGTGCAACGTAGTTAGTGTTAGCACCTTCCCACATCATTACATTTACTTCAGTACCAGCACCATTTATTTCATCACGCCCCACTGCGACTATGCGTTGGCTTGTACCTGTACCTCTTGCAGCAATACCATATAAATCGCGACCATAATTAACGCCTTGCACTGTAGAAGGAAACTCCTGAATCCAATTTGCATCACCATTAGTTTTTAAATCAACAACTAATGCATTTAATGGATACTTTAAACCTGGATTTTGCCCAATGCCACATACTAATCGGTATGCTGGTAGTCCGTTTGCATCTTCATATTCACATACATCATATACACCATGATAATAATCTAAACCATTTCCATAGAGTCGGTTCCACAATATATTGCCGTTAATGTCAAATTTAACTGCATTTATATGCCATGGAATATAAGGAGTTGGATCTGGCAAGCCGGGACAATCGTAGGTGTAATTATCTAATCCAGGATTATACACCAAGGCTTGCGGTAGCGTATTGGCATTGTAATCAGGTTCGCGCGTACTGGCTGTTATACCAACCGCCAAAAATCCTCCATCAGTAGTTTGTATTACATTTTGAAACCAATTTTGATTCACAACCTTTGTCCAAATATCGTGGCCATATAAGTCTTTGCGCGAAATAAATTGGAAAGCACTTCTACCAGTATAGGTAGGACTAATTCCCGTTATAGGGTAATCATCGAAAATACAATCGGTTCCTCCCGGATATTGCAATTCGGTTAAAATACAACCGTCATTCCGCTCAATGTAAAAGTAATTTGAAAAAGAAGAATAACCAACTGCAATGTATCCTGTGTGTACGCCACTTTCATATACATTTTTATGATTGTACCACCAATCTTCGTTACTATTATCTTTAGTTTGTGGTACTTGTGCTTGAGTTGGAAACGGTGGATTAAATGGATAAAAATCTTCAGTAGTCCATTCAATACCCGGTGGGTGGGTTTGTGCCTGCATGCCTTTATGTAAAAATAAAAATACAATGGCCAACACAACTGATCCGAATAGGATTTGTGATTTGTGATTTGTGATTTGTGATTTGTGATTTCATTTGGTAAATTTTTAAATTGTTGAACTTAGAAAGATATTATTTCATAAAGATAAAGGAAAAATTTATTAAATGTACAACTATTTAACATAATTTGTTTTCAACAATACAATTCAATGGTGCATTATTCTAAAAGTAATACACATTACTTTATTGGAATAAACAATCGGCACGGTTACTTCATATATGGTAACCGATACAATGCAAGAATGATAGTTTAGAAATTCAACGTTGGAATTCATTTAAATTAAGCCTAAAATTTACTTCTAAATACTCAATTTAAATCAGCATTTCAATTCTCTTTCCCCTCGCGCCTTTTAATCAAATCTTCAACTTGTTCTATTTCAAGTTTCTTGGCTATAAGTTTTTTATCGGTATCGAGCAAAAATATTTGTGGGGTGGTGCTAATATCAAAATCATGTCGGAAATTATCACGAAATTTAAAGTCGGCCACATTAATCCAATTCAAGTTTTTTTCGCGCATATATTTTTTCCACTTCTCAACTTCAGCTTCGGTACAAACTCCATATACTTCCAAATCAATTCCGTTTTGTTTTGTCTTATCATAAAAATCGCGCACCTTAGGTACTACCTTTTGGCAATGCCCACAATCAGGATCCCAAAATAACAGAAGCGTGTACTTATTTCGTATATCATACATTGATCGATAATGCTCTAACGAATCTTGCAAAACGATATTGCGCACTTTTTTTCCAAGTAAGATGGGATCGAGTTGTTTGGCACGTTCCTGTATTTTGTACAAGCCGTCATCGCTTAGCCAGTAAGCCTTTGGGCGTTTGTAATAATTGTTTACCATGTGCACAAATACTGCATCAAGACCCATAATCTTGCTGGTTTCGAAATGATAGGTGATAAACCATACGGTATACTTCCACACTTCGGTATCGGCTTCTGCCTTTATTACCATCATATCGGCTTCTTTATTAATGGAGTCAGGAATTTGATAAACCAGTTTATCAAAATACTCCACTAACTTTTGATGATAAATGGGAGTGCGCAACATGCGGGCATCGGCAAAATTTATTTTATCCCAAAAATGACCTTTGTAATAGTTATAGGCAAAATTGCTATCGATACTTCCATCGGGATTAACAGGGGGCTCAGGCACGTCAGGACTTTCGCTATAATTAAATATGGCGGTAAGAAATGCCTGTGGATTCTTTTTCATAAAATCATCTTTATAATTTGCCACATCATCATCAATGGCTTTCATCTGCTCGCGCACGTGCGAAGTTTTTTGCTCTTCGGCACTGAGGGCATTGTAACGGTCGCGCAGGGGTTGTATGGCTTTGTTTTTTGCGCTTATATAGGCAAGGTAATCGTAAAACTGCTTATTGTCCGTACTGCCTTTTACTTTTACCATTTCGGGGCTCAGTGTTGAATCTCCTTCGATAGAAAAAAACTGTTCCTTATCAATCATCACCTCCAGGTATCTTTTGCTGGGCAATACCACCAGATACATACCACCGGGCAAGGACTTGGATCCTTGAAAGACAAAATTACCCGATCGATCAGCTTCACAGCTATCCTGAATGTATTGCTTATCGCCAAAATGATTTGCCAGAAAACATTTTTCGGCAGGAATGCCGCTGAACTTACACGTGATTTTGTAACCTTCCTTAGCTATGCACCATTGCATGGCAAGGGTAAGAATTCCTAAACTGATTAACTTAATTCGCATACAAATTTTAATATTCAAAAAAAAACGTGTCAAAAATAATTTTTGTCAAGTAAAGTACGAATGACAAACTTATGAACATTGGATTAGAATTACTTTCGTTCAGAGTCTCTGGCAAGCCTTTCAAGCACGGCATTTATGATAGAAATAACAATGCTAAACAACATAGCCCACCAAAATCCATCTACCTTAAAACCATCGAGCAAATAATCTGCAATCAATACCAAAGCAGCATTGATAACTAGCAGAAACAAGCCAAAAGTAAAAATGGTTGCCGGCAAGGTAAATAATATCAATGCAGGTTTTACCAACATATTAAGTGCCGTCATAACCACTGCAAACAAAATTGCATGCAAGGGACTATCAACGTGCACATGCGGAAGCAGGTAGCAAGCAGCAATAACAGCAAGCGATTCGGTAATAAGTTTTAGAAAGAATTTCATACTGCGAAGGAAGGGAAAATTTTTAGAACAATAATTTTTGCCTATACTTGCCATACCATTTTAAAACAAATTTAATAAATGAAGCAGACGTATATTTTTTTAGCAGGAATATTGTTAATTAGTTCCTTGTTGCAGGCGCAACCAAAAATTCAATTTCAGATTTATGCAAGCGGATTAAGTGTTCCTGTAGATATTAAATCTGCTGGTGATGATCGGTTATTTGTAGTAGAGCAATCTGGCAAAATAAAGATTATAAAAAACGGTGTAGTTAATGCACAACCTTTTATCAACTTAGCTACCAAAATCGGGTACACTCCTGGTAGCGAGCAAGGTTTGCTTGGTATGGCTTTTCCGCCCGACTATGCTTATACAGGAAAATTCTATGTAAACCTTACTAATCAATCTGGCGATACACGCGTGGTGCGATACAAGGTATCGGCAACCAATCCCGATAGTGCAGTATTGAGTAGCGAGCAAGTCATTATGAGCATCAACCAAGACTATGCAAATCATAACGGTGGCAACCTGGCCTTTGGGCCTGATGGCTATCTCTACATTGGCACAGGCGATGGTGGTTCGTTTGGCGATCCGCTAAATCGTTCTCAAAACATGCTCTCTTTTCTGGGAAAAATGTTGCGCATAGATGTTAGTGGAAACACTGCCGGTTATGCCATACCTGCAGACAATCCTTATGTACCCCTATCTTCGATATTAAATGAAATATGGTCGAGCGGTATGCGCAACCCATGGAAATATAGCTTTGACAAACTAACGGGAGATTTATGGGTGGGCGATGTAGGTCAAAACGCCTGGGAAGAAATTGACATGGAACCAGCCAATAGCCCCGGAGGTTACAATTATGGATGGCGCTGCTACGAGGGCAATCATAATTACAATACAAATGGCTGCCAGGGAATGAGCAATTACGATGGACCCATATACGAATATCAACAGGCAGGAAATGGTTGTTCGGTAACTGGAGGTTTTGTTTATCGTGGAACTAAATTTGGAAAAATGTTTGGCAAATATTTTTTTGGAGATTACTGTTTTGGTAAAATGTGGTATCTCGAAAAAGTAAACAATGCCTGGGTAAGAACCGATATTGGAGTGATACCTGCGGTAACTACTTTTGGCGAAGATAAGCATGGTGAGCTTTACGCTGCTAATTACAACAATGGCAGTGTTTATCACCTAGTTGATACCAGCCAATGTCAACCTACGGCATTTATCACCAATGATTCTGTAATTAATAGCTGTACAAACTCGTACACGTTAGTTGCCCTTTCGGGTCAGGGACTTAGCTACCAATGGTATTACAACGGAGCACCGGTTGTTAATACGGTGCATACACTTGCAGCTACCCAAAGCGGCTCATACTATGCAGAAGTTACTGATTCTGTTACCGGTTGTTCGGCATTGAGTGCAAGTGTGTACTTAAATCTTGGCACAGCAACGCAAGCAACCATTATTGGTTTAGACACGCTTTATTGTAATACCAGTGCAGTTGTTTCAATGCAAGCCATTCCTGCAGGAGGTGTGTTTAGCGGCTCAGGTGTTAATGGCACTAACTTCCATCCCAACCTGGCTAAGCCAGGTTATAACACTGTAACTTATATGTACTACGATACACTAAACAATTGCACCAATACCACAACTGCCAGCGTATTTGTAAGTGGATGTACCGGCATGGCCACCGCCAGCCAGCAAGCGCCCTTTGCAACTATTACCACTGTTGAAAACGGGCTATATCAACTACAGTTTATTAACGAAGTAAAAGAACATGTAACCCTGCATGTATATGATGTAAGTGGAAAACAAATTTTGCAAAAGCATCTACTTGCTGAATCCAAAGTTTTAGTTGATATAAAAAATCAACCTAACGGAATGTATATTTTGAAAGTTACAGACAATGAACAGCAAGCACAATTTAAGTTGATGCGCTAATAAATTACAGAACCATATAGTTTATTGGACTCTGAACAGGCAAACAACCGTATATCGTTATTACATCAGAATTGCAACATGCACCCCTTCTATTTGCGGGGGAATGTGTACTTTCGCGTTTTCTTAAAATCGGGAGATGTTAGTATTAAATGATATTACGTTTGAATTTGGTTCGCGAGCACTGTTTAGTAATGCTTCGTGGCATATAAAACCTAACGAAAAAATCGGATTGATAGGCCGTAATGGCACAGGAAAATCTACCCTGTTGCGGGTTATTGCCGGAGAATATCAACTTAACGGTGGTTCGTTGCAAGGGCGCAAAGACCTTAGCATTGGTTTTTTAAATCAGGATTTGTTGTCGTTTCAAAGCGATGAGCCAATTATAGATGTTGCCATGCAGGCATTTGACAAAGCACTGGCAATTGAAAAAGAAATTGATAAGGTGTTGCATGAAATGGAAACCAATCATGATGACAAATTGCTACACCGCCTGCACGACCTTCAGCACGAATTTGAAATATTAGACGGTTACAATATACGTAGCAAGAGCGAATCGGTGCTCGAAGGATTGGGTTTCACAACCGAACAACTATCGCGCCCGTTACAAACCTTTAGTGGCGGATGGCGCATGCGCGTTATACTTGCCAAAATACTGCTAAACAAACCTGACCTTTTATTGTTGGATGAGCCTACCAACCACCTCGATCTCCCTTCCATACAATGGCTCGAAAGCTACCTGCAGAATTACGAAGGCACCTTTATTGTGGTGTCGCACGATCGCTATTTTCTTGATAAGGTAGTTACCAAGATTGCAGAAGTGTTTTCTGAAAAAATTAATTTGTACACCGGCAATTATAGTTTTTACTTAAAGGAAAAAGCTGAACGCGATGCATTGCAGTCGAACCGTTTTGCCAATCAGCAAAAGTTTATAAAAGAACAGGAGCGATTGATTGACAGATTCAGGGCCAAAGCAAGTAAAGCATCGTTTGCACAATCGCGAATAAAAATGCTTGACCGCATTGACCTTATAGAAGATGTAGAAAGCGACAATGCCGAGATGCGGCTAAAGTTTAACTTTGATGTGCAGCCGGGTAAAGTTATTGCCAAAGGATTGGTTCGCAGCAAAAAATACGATGACCTGGAAGTGTTGCATAATAGCAACATCGAAATAGAACGTGGCGATAAAATAGCATTAATAGGAGCAAATGGACGAGGCAAGAGTACCTTACTGCGCATGATAAATGGCAGCGAAAAGTTTGATGGTCATATAGAAATGGGACATAATGTGATACAATCCTTTTTTGCGCAGCATCAATTAGAATCGCTTGGCCTGAATAACGATCTGATGCAAGAGTTGGCACACCACGCACCTACCGAAACCGACAACACTTTTCGTGCACTGCTTGGCGCTTTCTTATTTGCTGGCGATGATGTTTTTAAAAAGATAAAATCACTTTCGGGAGGCGAAAAATCGCGGGTGGCATTGGCCAAAACTATTCTTACCAAAGCCAACTTCTTGTTGCTTGATGAGCCTACCAACCACCTGGATATGAAAAGCGTAAATATTCTGATAAAAGTATTGCAGGAATATGAAGGTTCTTTTGTAGTGGTATCGCACGACCGATACTTTCTTGAAAGTATTGCAACCAAAATTTGGTATATCGAAAACAAAACTCTTAAAGTATATCCCGGCACTTACGATGAATACGAATACACTCGGCAACAACAATTAAAGCAAGCATCGCAGCAAGCTGAGCAAAAAGTAAAACAAGAAAAAGCTGCAGCAAAAAATAATTCGGGCGATAAGTCGTTAGAAAAAGACCGTAAGAAATTGCAAAATAAATTGCAAAATCAGGTGAAGCAATTGGACGAAAAAATTATAAAGGCTAAAAGTGAACTCGAAGAAATTTCGGTAGATATGGGCCGTGAAGAAAACATGGCAGTTGCCGAAAAAATAAAAGCCTTGAACAGTTTATATGCAATGAAAGAAAAAGAAATTGCGGCACTCAACTCCGAATGGGAGCAAGCCTACACCCAAATGATGGAAATGCAATAAGTACATGGTGCCACTACCTATAAAACTTCTGGTATGCCTTCTGCTTATCTTGCAGTTGGTTAGCGTAGCACAAGATGATTATGCCAACCAACAAACGTTGCGCTATCACAATCACTGTTACAAATCAAATATTAAAACCATCTTGCTCGAAGCAGAAGGTGCCCCACTCAGCTTTCCCATGTATGATATTAACAGTAATGTAAAACTTATAGTGCGCTTTGATGACCTTGATGCCGATTTTAAAAACTACAACTATACCGTAGAGCATTGCGATGCCAACTGGCAACCTAGCAACATACCACAGGACTTATATGTGAAGGGCTTTAACAACGAACCCATATTGAATTACAAGACTTCGTTCAATACACTGGTAAAGTACACGCATTACACCTTTTCGTTTCCTAACGAAAATATGCAGCTACTAATTACCGGAAATTATTTGCTCAAAATAGTTGATCGCGATTATCCTGACAACTTTATTTTTGTTAGAAGATTTTTGGTTTTCGAAAACAGGTTGCAAATAAAGGAAGACATTCACAGACCTGTAAACCCTGAATTTAGAAGAGAAAAACAGGAAATTGATTTTGTAGTTAATACCGCAGGGCTTACACTTCCCAACCCTTACACCGATTTAAAAGTAAAGATATTGCAAAACGATAATTGGAATACAGCGTTAGAAACTCTGCGACCTCTTTACGTAAAACAAGAAGAGTTAGAGTATAATTACGAAAGCGAAAACCTATTTAACGGAGGCAATCAATTCCGATGGTTTGATATACGCAGCATACGATATCATGGCGAAGGTGTAAATACGATTGAATACAACGAAACCGAAAAAAACTATGCGGTACAATTATTTACAGACAATAAACGGAGTGCCGACCGCTATGTATCTGACAACGACATTAACGGCAACTACCTGATAAAATACAACGAAGGCAGCGATGATCATTTGATGGGTGATTATGTATCTGTTACCTTCCGGCTTAAGGTAACAGCAAAGGATGATTGTGGAAATATTTATGTGCATGGCGCACTTAGTGCCTGGGAGCAAGAAGAAAACAACCGTATGAAGTATGACTCGCTTACCAACACCTATACACGCACGCTTCTACTCAAGCAAGGATACTATAACTACCTGTACACATGCGATGGCAACGAGTCTTTACCCTTTGATATAGAAGGCAATCATTGGGAAACCGAAAACAATTACATGATTTTGGTTTATAATATGCAACCGGGCAAACGCTATTACGAATTGCTTGGTGTGCGTAGGTTTAATTCGTTGCGGATTTATTAAACACCGTACCTAAGCAATACCGCGCTATTTGCAAGAGAATTGCAAGTTTCTTTTTGAAAATAATACCTTTGCACTCCGAAAAAAAATTATTAAAAAATAAAAATATGAATTTATTCGAAACAGACCTCATGGAAGACATGAGAAAGACCAGCGAGAAACTTACAAAGGGATATCAGACACTTCAGGAAATAAAAGAAGTAGATGTGGCCATTACTCCTAAAACACTGGTATGGCAGCGCGATAAGGTAAAATTGTATCATTATAATCGCAGCACGGCACCAAAAACAAAAATCCCGGTATTGGTATCATTTGCTATTATGAACCGCCACGATGTGCTCGACTTACAACAAGATCGCAGCTTAATGAAAAAACTTCTGGATGAGGGTCTTGATATCTACATTATGGATTGGGGATATCCAACCAAAATGGATCGCTACCTGACTATGGAAGATTATATATTGGGATATATGAACGATGCGGTTGATTTTGTACGCGAGAAGCACGGCATGCAGAAAATTCATAAAATGGGAATTTGCCAGGCAGGCACATTTAGCACCATCTACGCAGCCTTGTATCCCGAAAAACTTGCTTCGCTTACCGTATATGTTGCTCCATTTGATTTTACCAGCACCAAATGCATGCTTTACAAATGGACCAAAGATTTGGATGTTGATACCATGGTCGATTCGCTTGGTGTCATTCCTGCAGGCATGTTAAATATGGGTTTTGGCATGTTAAAACCATCTATGGACATCAACAAATATTTTGGCATTATGGATTCGCTTGAAGATAAAGAAAAGTTATTAAACTTTTTACGTATGGAAAAATGGAAAGCAGATTGTCCTGACCTCGCTGGCGAAATGTTCCGCAAATACATTAAAGACCTCTTTAGAGATAACAAACTTATAAAGGGAGAATTTGAACTGGGTGGCCGACAGGTTGATCTAAAAAAGGTGACTATGCCTTTTTTAAACATATACGCTACCGAAGACAATATTATACCCAACGAATCAACCACCGTAATAAATAACTACATTGGCAGTAAAGACAAGGAACTCTATGCTTTTCCGGGTGGGCATATTGGGGTATTTGTAGGTGCCAAATCGCAAAAAGAACTTGCACCTAAGGTAGCAAGTTGGGTAATCAGTAAAAAAGGTTGATAACAACGTATATTGTTATAGTTACAAAATGGGAGGGAGTGAATTATTCACTCCCTTTTTTACTTAATGAAGACGTGTATTTCAAATTAGGGACAATATAAATTACGCTACAATGCAGAGAACAAGCAACTATTTTTGCAATTAATAGCTCCATTCCCTACATTTACAATGGCATTATTAATGCAGCAATAAATTAACGAACTACTTAACATGCAGTCTTATGAAATAACACGCACTACTGCTTCTGTTTTCTTGTATATTTCTTTATACAAACAAAGCCCAATATGATACCATCCCCGACCCCTATTTTGTAGCATGGTTAAACAACAATGACTATGCAACTTGCACGGATAGTACAAATAAAATGTTGGGGTGCGTTTATGAATACAGTGAGTGTTGTGTTTCACAAAAATGTATATATCTTTGAATTATTACTATTGAATCTTATGAATGTAATAACAATTGATAAAAAGGATTACGTTGTAATACCGAAAAGTGAATATAAGCAACTAAAAAATAAATTGCAGCCAACAGAAACAAAAAAAATGACACTTGCATAAGGTAAGGCTCATTCATACAAATTGATTGATAAATGGGCGAAGGCAGAGAAGTAACAATAACAGATTTAGCTGCATCGAAAATTGCAGAGGTAGCGTGGTTTTTAGAAAACAAAGGATTGCCTGCCACAGCAAAGAAATTTGTGGATGATGTATTTATAATTTTGAAAGTATTGGTGCTAGAAGAATAAGAAATCGAAACTGCATATATAAAGAATGGCGCGAGGCTGGTTACTTGTGTATCAATTTTAGAAAAAAGTATGTAATTGCATCTTACGATTGGGAGGATGAAATAGTTGTTTGCGATTTTAGCCATGTTGCATTTTTGGTTTAGTGCATTTTAGTTTTTAGTTTATTAATGCGAATATTAAAAGGAAAATCGTGATTCACAGATTAGAAAACGAATTTGTTTAGAGCCATAAAATAACATCCATGCCATGGGCATTTAACCAAAAACTTTCTCGCACGATTGTTGCCAAAAAAAAATATATTTACATCACTTTAAAAAACGTTACCCTTTTTAAAATTGAAAAAATATGAATCAACCATTTACAAAATTATCGCGCGCAAACCCCTTCAAGCCTGTGCCGACCGAAGTGTCGGTAGGTTTCAAATCTATTAAGCGATTAACACGCCAACAAAACATCACCAAATCATTCATCCGCTTTGCGCTTTTTATTTTACTTTTATGTTGCACCACGCAAAAAACACAAGCCCAATACGTAACCATCCCCGACACCAACTTTGTAGTATGGTTAAATAACAACGGCTACGCAGGTTGCATGAATGGCAATATGATGGATACTACTTGTGGGGCGGTGGTGAATGCTACGAATGTTATTTTTTCAAATAAAAATATAAGTGATTTAACTGGGATACAATATTTTGATAATTTGACTTATTTATATTGCTCTTACAACCAATTAACAAGCCTGCCTAACTTGCCAAATTCTTTGACATATTTAGATTGCTTCTTCAACCAACTCACAAGTCTGCCAACCTTGCCAAGTTCTTTAACATATTTATATTGCAGCCACAACCAACTCACAAACCTGCCAACCTTGCCAAATTCATTGACTTTTTTAGATTGCTATGACAATCAATTAACAAGCCTGCCAACATTGCCAAATTCATTGACTTATTTATATTGCGATAACAACCAATTAACAAGCCTGCCAACCTTGCCAAATTCATTGACTAATTTAGGTTGCAGCAACAACCAATTAACCAGCCTGCCAACATTGCCAAATTCTTTGACTGATTTACATTGCTATAACAACCAATTAACAAGCCTGCCAACATTGCCAAATTCTTTGACTGATTTACATTGCTATAACAACCAACTCACAAGCCTGCCAACCTTGCCAAATTCATTGACTTATTTATATTGCGATAACAACCAACTCACAAGCCTGCCTGCTTTGCCCGACTCGTTGTATTATTTATATTGCAATAACAACCCCAATTTGTATTGCCTGCCTAAGCTAAATGCGATTTATGATTTTAATTTCACTAATACCGGTATCCAATGTATTCCCAATTATGGCAATGTTACAAATAGCAATCCACCACTTTCAACACTTCCACTTTGCAACATATTCAATTCTGATGGTTGCCCCTCATACTGGAATATAAGTGGGAACGTTTATGCTGATACAAATTCCAATTGCATTTCGAATGGTCCCGAACCAAAATACTCAAACATAAAATTGAACTTGTATTCTGATGGTTTCATAGAGCAAAGCACTTTCACCAATTTTGAAGGAGTTTATTCCTTTGATACGGATACAGGATTATATACTATAGAAGTTGATACAACTAATTTAGCACTTTTAGTGGTTTGCCCTTCCACTTTTTACGATACAGCGTATATTGAAAGTAACAATCTGCAAAATGAAAATAATAATTTTGCTCTCGGCTGTAAACCCGGCTTTGATGTAGGTGTAAAAACCGTGTTGCGCGATTCCGGCATCTTCCGCCCTGCCAACTTTGCTAATGTAAAAATATTTGCCGGAGATATTAGCAATCATTACGGCCTTCATTGTGCCGCAGGCACAAGTGGTGCGGTGCAAATAATTATCACCGGCCCGGCATCGTATATAGTCACAGTTAATGGCGCACTCACACCAACCTTAAATGGCGATACCCTCACGTACACAATTGCAGATTTTGGTTTGGTTGATTTTGATAATGATTTTCAAATACAAGTGCAAACGGATACGCTTGCACAACTTGGCCAACAAGTTTGTTTTGAGGTAAATGTAACACCAACCATAGGCGACAACATTCCTGCAAACAACACACTCACACATTGCTTTACAGTTGTAAATAGTTATGACCCAAATTCACAATCGGTTTATCCAATTGATAGAATAGAAAATGCCGATGGTAAACTCACCTACACCATACAATTTCAAAATACAGGCAATGCACCTGCACAACATATATATGTGATGGATACACTTAATGCTGCGCTTGATGCAAGCACGTTTGAGTTGTTGGCTTATTCGCACCAACCGCAAGTGCAACTGATAGGAAATAATTTACGTTTCAATTTTCCAAATATCAACTTGCCTGATAGCACAAATGACGAACCCAACAGTCATGGCTATGTGCAGTTTAGTATAAAGTTGCACGATAGTTTGCCACTTGGCACAACAGTAAACAACACAAGTTTTATTTATTTTGATTTTAATCCTCCTGTGCAAACCAATACCGTAACCGATACATTGACCGATTGCGATAATTTGATTGCCAATGCCTGGTTTGCAAAAACATCACTTTGTAAAAACGATACTCTCTTTGCTGCAATGGAATTGCATTATCCATACAACAATATAAAATGGTATGTAGACAATGTACTTTCTGCAAATGGCGATTCGGTTGCTATTTCTAATATTGGCCTTGGCACACACATAATTAAAGTGGTAATAAAAACGCAATACTGTTTATCGAAAACATACTACAACATAACTGTAAACGATTTGCCGCAACCCACACTTGGCAACGATACAACAGCATGTGCAGGTTTGGTTTTAGATGGCGGCACAGGTTTTACAAATTATTTATGGAACACAGGCGCAAGCACACAAACCATAATTGCCACCAACAGTGCAGCGTATACTGTTACCGTAACAGATGCAAATGGATGCAAGGCGAATGATGTAATTGTGGCCACCATAAATCCCAATCCACAAATAATATTTAATGCTTTTGTAATAGACACACTTTGCAAAAATGCCGGCATACAAACCATAAACCCGCCAAACCCGCTTGGAGGCACACTTACAGGCAATGGATTAACCGGTCTCACTTTTGACCCAAGTGCAGTTGCCACAGGCTGGAATTACTTTTACTACGTATATATGGATAGTAACAGTTGCAGCAATGCTGCAACGGATAGTGTGTGGGTTGATGAAGCGATTGGTGAGAGTGAAATAGGAAAATAAAAGCAATCAAAAAGGCAAATTAAAAAAGGCAAGTGCTAAAAAAATGTCTGTTCAAGACCGTGCGGCTGCGCCCTTTAGGGAAGGGGTGAGCGATGGCAAATTATTTACTCTAAAGTATTTGAAACAGGAAATTTAATAGAATTGAATTCAGTAGTAAGGATGTTATTAAATGAAATAATTTTTACAAGATTTTGCCACGGTATAATTGGTCAACCGGAAAAATCAAATCCCAATTCTTACCCCATACCACATTACCCCATTCAATTTTGAATTTCTTGAAGTTGCTAATTTTATTGTATTTATTGTATTGAGGATGAGGCTTCGTTTTTAAAAATTTCTCGAAATCCACTACCCGTACTTTCTTATCATTGAAGGTTAATTGCAATTTATAACCTTCTTTATATATGGCATCAATTATATTTATAATTTTCATACTCCTTTTATTTTCTTTGTTATTTTTTCAGATTTTATCTTCTTTTTCAAGATAAAGAAATCGTTCCACTTTTCTAAAATTTGCTTTTGATATACTGTACAAAATATTTTCGCATCGGATAACTGAGCTAAAGGTAGCTCCTTAAACCCTCTTACTTTTTTAATTTTTAATCCTACGAAAACACCATCTTCATAAATAAATGCTAATTTGTTTTGAAAGTCCTGATATTGTGCGTGTACATGAACTGGTAAGTGTTCATCGCTGTAAAACAAAAAAACAATTCCGAGATATTCATAAAGTTTTGGCATAGCACTTAAAAAACTTCCCACAAATGTAAAACAAAATCAAATTGAAAACCTATCGAAATATATATTACTTTTGGAATAAAGAAATCGTTATTTTATTTTAGTATGCACAACACCTGATTTAATATGAAAAAACACCTACGCTTACTCGCAATAATTTGTTTGTCGACCTGTCAAATAATACATGCACAGAAATATGCAAATACATGGTATTTTGGTAACAAGGCTGGTCTCGATTTTAATGACGGTGCGTCAGTTGCAATTACAAATAGCGCTATGGACCAGTTAGAAGGCTGCAGCAGTATATCCGATGACAATGGAAATATTCTTTTTTACACCAATGGATATACCGTATGGAATAAAAACCATGTGCCCATGGCAAATGGCACCGGACTTGAAGGTGATGAAACCACCACACAATCGGCATGTATAGTGAAGAAGCCGGGGGCTCGAATACAATGTACTATATTTTCACTGCAGGTCCAGAAAACTATGTTACAGGATTTCAATATAATATTGTTGATATGAGCTCCAATGGTGGTTTGGGGAGTGTCATTTTAAAAAATCAGATTCTCTACACTCCTACCACAGAGCGGATTAATGCAATTACTCATGGCAATGGCACTGATATATGGATATTATCGCATGCAAGCATCGGAAATGAATTTGTAGCTTATTTGCTTACAGCTGCCGGATTGAATCCTGTTCCTGTAATATCGAATGTTGGCCCAGTATTCAATACTGCTAATTTAAATAGTCTAGGTTATTTAAAATTTTCTCCTCAGGGTAATCGTGTTGCAATGGCTGTATATGAACCCGATTTTTTTTATGTTTTTGATTTCGATTCGTTGACAGGAATACTTACAAATCCAATAACGTTAAATTCTACAGGCTCTAACGAAGGAGCTTATGGAGTGGAGTTTTCGCCAAATGGTCATGTGTTATATGGCTCGTCATCAAATTTTGTCAAACTTTTTCAGTGGGATTTATCCTCTGGCAATTCGGTTACTATAAACGCCTCGCGAATTGATATACCTGCAACAACCATGGGGGGTTTCTCTTTAGGGGGCATACAACTTGCACCCAATGGCAAAATATATATCGCTCACAATACTAGCGATTGGTTGTCTGTGGTGAACAACCCAAACATTGTTGGGTTTGGTTGCAATTATGTAGATAGTGGAATATATCTACTAGGAAAATTATGTCAATATGGTCTTCCTAATTTGAACCAAAGTGCTTATCGTTCTATTGGTATCGAAAAGTTTTGCTTTGGCGATGCCACGAACTTTAGTGCAAATGATTCCATAAACTATGTTTCATTTGAGTGGAATTTTGATGACCCCGCATCCGGGCCACTCAATGTATCGTATTCGGCAACAACCTCGCATGTTTACACGTCCACCGGAAACTATACAGCTCAACTTATCCGGACAAATTTGGTGCCGCCATTCAGCGATACTACTTTTTATAATCTGACAATAAATGCCTTACCGGTGGTAAATCTTGGCAACGACACCATAGCTTGTGCAAGTTTGGTGTTAGATGGCGGTGCAGGTTTTACAAATTATTTGTGGAACAACGGTACAAGCACTCAAACCATGTTTACAAACAGCAGTGCAACGTATACAGTTACAGTAACCGATGCGAATGGTTGCATGGGAAGTGATGTAATTTTGGCGATAGTAAATCCTAATCCGCAAATTATATTCAATGCATTTGCGATGGACACACTTTGTAAAAATGCCGGCTTACAAACTATAAACCCACCAAACCCGCTCGGTGGCACCCTCACAGGCAACGGCCTCACCGGCCTCACCTTTGACCCAAGTGCTGTTGCCACAGGTTGGAATTACTTTTACTACGTATATTTGGATAGTAACAGTTGCAGCAATGCTGCAACGGATAGTGTGTGGGTTGACAATTGCCTGGGAGTAAATTTATTAGAGGGCAATATTTATTTCATGGTAGCCCCAAATCCCACCAATGATTTTATCACCATCACAACAAATTTGGCAAGTAGCAATTGTATAATTGCATTGCACGATATGCTGGGAAAGGAATTGCTAACTCAAAAACTAAATGCAACCAACACACAAATTAATCTGCAAGGATTGAGTGCAGGAAATTATTTGTTGAAGCTGTTTGATGAAAATAATTTACTTGGTGTAAAGCGGGCGGTGAAGATGAAATAAGAAGTTAAAAATGATAATTCAAAAGATAAGCTTGTGCAAAACCGTGCGGAAGGCTCCCCTTCAGGGGCCGGGGGTGCGCGATGGCTAAATTATTTACTCAGACTATTTGATTGTGAGAATTTGGTTGGTGTGAAGCGGGTGGTGAAGATGTGATTTATGAATCCATTTCACTACTTTACTTTACAATCGTAATTTGTTGCGAAACACTACTGCGTTGTCCGGTTACTTTAACAATATAGTTGCCGGCATATATTGTTCTTGCATCAATAAATGTATTGGTTGCACCTGCATTGATGCTACTTGTTGAAATTAATTTTCCACTTGCATCATATAATGCTACCTGCAATGCTTCGCGATTTAATCCTATTACTTGTATCACAATAAATTCGCTTGAAGGATTTGGCGATACTCGTACCATCAATTTATTTTCATCGTCATCCTTAATACCTATTGTTGGTGAATAAACGGTGGTTAGTTCGTTTACGACAGTTACCTTTCTATTGGCATGTACCCCATAAAATGTAGGGCCTACAAAATATGGATATGCCGAATTCCAATTTGAATCTACGGTAGCAAAATAACAGTACGTGCCCAAAGGATATTCAGGAGTAATACAAAACCTACCATTGTGTGTGTCTAAATATTCTTCTTGATTAGGATGTGCTATGAACTCATAATCTTCTTTAAAATAACCAAGTGGATACGTGGCACTAACATTGGGTCCGGCCGAAACAGTATTGCCATTGGGGTCGATATTACGTACAGTAATATTGCGCAATTGATAACCAGAGCGTATGCGCTCTATGCCACCTGTACCATTTGCATTTTTATAACCATAAGCTCCATAAATTGGAAACCCATCATACGCAAAACCAATAAGAGGCGAGTGCATTGCACTGTTTATTGAGTATAAACCATCCGCATCATATAAATTACATACGGTAGATAAAATATTAATATCCCACTTGAAGGCCGAAGGATTTTGATGATGATGATAATTGCCCATGGCAGGATGCGCTTTCGAACAATCGAAGCCATCCATCTCTGCAGGCACAGCATCTCTGTTCCAATCCATTACTACTCCCATTCCACCTGGACAGGGAGGATTACCGGGCCCTCCACATAGTGCGCTGGAATTGGGATTCCATGCCACGCCATCCCGATAGTCAAACATGGCTACACCATTAATTAATACACCAATATTACCCGGTGTGGTTGGGTTTGGTTGCCCTGTATTTTGCACAGGAGCTAACGGAAATTTGAAAATTGCATTCTGATTACTTGCAACCGAAGGGTTGCCATCTAAAAATGGGCCTGTTGGATAGGCCGGCACACCTGTAGTATGTATATAAACATTATTAGCAGAGTATTCAACTAACTGACAGTTTACTAAAATTCCATTTGATTGTGCAATACTATTCCCTGCCATATAGTAGGTGCCCGTTTGTGTAGTGTTTTGCAGCCAACTTGTTATGGCCGGGCTTAACTGCGCTTTGCATACGGTTACAATGGCAAACATTGCAATTAATAAATTCAATTTTCTCATCATGGTAATTTATTTTTTATCTATTTATTCATTTTATTTAATATTTCCCTGGGGAAATGGTATGAGCTATCTATTAAAAATTGCTTATCGCTTAAAGTTAGTAAAAATGCAATTAAATCTACCTTCTGGTCAGATGTTAATTGGATGGGATGGTTTAATGCCGACTCGAAATCATTTTTATTACTACCGGTGGTTACATAATGATTAATTACATCATTTAATTTTTTGAAACGTCCATCATGCATATAAGGAAATGTAAACTCAATATTTCTTAAACTAGGTACTTTAAATTTTAAAGAATCTGCATTTAGTTTTGTAATCGTGTATCTTCCATAATCATTCAACAACGAATCAATGGGTAAGCCATTACGCATCAGTTGGTTGTTTGTGAACAAAGGTTCGGTATGGCAACTGTTGCAATTATTTCTAAATATATCGTAACCACTTTTTTCCTGACTAGTAAAATTACTTTTACCAAGCATGACACTATCATACTTAGCATTAGCCGATACAAGTGTGAGCATAAATTGAGAAATAGCTTTTAAGGTTAGCTCGCCAGTAACCATCGAATCGCCATAAGCATCGAAAAACAAAGAGCGGTAGAATGCGCTTGTTTGCAACTTATCCACCACATTACTAATGTTTTCATCCATTTCGCTTGCATTGCTAATTGGTGCAAGTGCTTGCATATCCAAATGATTGATTGCACCATCGCGCATAAATTTATCATGCCATGCAAGATTAAACAATGCAGGCGCATTGCGTATTCCTATCTTATCATCAATGCCATGACTTAATGCATGATCTACATGGGCAAAGGCAGAATATGGTGAGTGGCAACTTGCACATGATATGGTATTGTTGCGCGATAAAATAGGATCATAAAACAATACACGTCCCAAAAATATTCGCTCTTTGGTTAATGCATTATTTACAAAATTATATACAGGTTTCGGAAAATGGGGAGGCACTTGAAACAAACTATCCTTAGCGAATTGAAAGGCACAACAAAAAGCAACTATAAGTAACAGAAAAAAAAGATTCAATTTCATTCTGCTATTACATTAAAAGATCTTGCTGCTGCTTGAGCCAACTGCACTGCCACAGGAGAAGGAGACATGATGTGATGTTGAGTTGCAATGTCTATCGCATTTATAAATGTTCCTATATCAAAACCAACATTCAATACTTGCTTGCAATTGACATCCAAACTTACAGGTTGTAGTGCATTAGCCGGTTTTAAATATCCTCCAATATGCAACTGAAACTCGCCATTCTTATATACGCTTAGTAAACTTTTTCCCTCGAGTTTAAAATTAATGTATCCACTTTGCCAAGTCCAATACATACCATTGGTAGGATCTAAATCGCCACCCAATGCTCCCGCTACATTGGTTATGCTATCTATACCAAGGTTGAAATTTATTTGATCATACCTTATTGTATCAAGCATTGTTACCTTGATTGTTGATGCGCCTACGGCCTTGGCATCTATTAAGTGTACACTATTTTTCTCTTCAAAAACCAAATTCCCTTTATGCCTAAACGTAATATTTGCAACATAATATTTTAAAACTTCAACTTGCAATTGGTCTTTGCTGCGCAACACTTGTGGTATCTCTGTTAATTGTATTTTATCCTTACCTAAAGTTGGCACAAAATTAATTTGCACTTGTTTGGTTTGAGCAAAAGCAAATGAGGTGGTTAAGACAATAACAGAAAATACAATCAAGTTGGAGATTCTCATTATACAAATTTGTTGCTCAAATGGTGTATCATTTTTCTGCGAAAGTAAAAAAAGCAATTCAACAATACGGAAGAAAGTAATGTAATTAATGACGCCTAAAAACAAGCTTTGCCAAGTATTAAGTCATTGGCTAGTGTAAATTTCAATAAACACTTTGAAAACATTCTTTAAAAATGAAGTCAACTACTTTTGGGGTTACATTAAGTTAACACCCCTAACTTTACTGCAATAGTAATAAGCGAAGCGGTATTTTGCACATTAAATTTTGCAAGCAAATTTTTACGATGACTATCAACGGTGCTTTGGCTTACAAATATTTTCTCCGCTATATCCTTATTGGTCAACCCTTGCGAAATGTATAGTAAAACTTCCTTCTCGCGTCTGGTTAGTGTAGGTATCGCGTCCGAAACAGGGGATAAATATCCGGCACCAATCTGCTTGCTTATGTATATTTTATTTTTCAAAACAGCTTCAATGGCCTCTTCAATTTCTTCCTTACCTGCACTTTTAATCAAATACCCCGATGCACCATTTGCTATCATTTGCGATACATAACTACGCTGTGCAAACGAGCTAAGTGCTATCACATGTATGGATGCAAATTCCTTTTTTATTTTCCTACACAGCTCTATTCCACTAATATCGGGCAAATTAATATCCACAAAAGCAACCTGTACCTGATTGCATTTTAAAACGGCAATTGCATCTATGGCATTGGATGCAGTGGCCACTAAACTTACATTGCTAATTCTTGCGAGCATATTTCGCATTCCTTCTAGTACCATTTCATGGTCGTCAACCACCATTATATTTATCATTGTGTCTTACTTCTCATTAATAGGTATTTCAATCATAACACTGGTTCCCTTGTTTGGTTTTGAAACGATTTCCATCTTCCCTTTCACATAATCAACTCTCGATTGTACATTGAGCAACCCGGAACCGTTGCCCGGTAACGAAGTGAAGGAAGAAACTTCAAATCCGTTGCCATCATCTTCAATTGTGAGATTCAAAATATTTTCGTTACACGAAATTTGAATAAAAAGGTTTTTTGCTTCCGCATGTTTAATGGCATTATTTGTTAACTCTTGCACAATGCGATACAGAACTATTTCTAACGATTTCTCCAATGATAGATTCGAACACAAATTCACAAATTGTATTTCTATCAACTTACTTTCGTTAATGCCCTGGCAATAATCATGAATTGCTTCGGCCAATCCCAATTGCAATAATGCTTCGGGCATCATATTGTGTGCTACTCTTCGCATTTCTCTAATCGCACTATCCAACTGTGCGATAGATTTTGTAAACAAGTTTGCAGCTTGTTCATGGATAATCATGTTTCCTTTCATTGCTGATAAATTTAATTTTACTCCGCTTAGCATTCCTCCTATTCCATCATGAAGGTCTTTGGCCATTCTATTGCGCTCAGTTTCTTGCCCCAATATCATGTTGCTTACCGCATCCATTTGTTTTTTTTGTTCTAGTTCCTTTATTTTTTTTGTTTGTATAATTTGTTTTTGTCTATAGTTTCTAAAAACTAAAATACCTATTAAGACTACAACAAGAAGGCATCCAACTAAAACATATAATCGAGTTGTCTTTTGCTTATAAGAAGCCGCTTGTAGTAACTTTTCTGTTTCGAGAAGTTGTATTGCCTTTGCCCTCCTTTCTGCCTGATATTGAGTTTCAATTTCATTAAGCCTTATCATTTCGTTCCTGGCCTGAATGCTGTCTTTAATTACTTCAAATTGTAGTAAATATTCATAAGCCTCAGCTGGTTTTTGCAATTGCATACTTGCAATTGCCAATTCTTTTAGAGCAAAACTTTGCTCACGTAACGATTGTACCGCTCGTGCAATTTGCAAATCTTCACTCAACAATGGCATAGCCTTTTGGGGCTGTTGCAAAGCAATATAAGAACGCCCGGCTGCAAGCAGCGCAACCATGCAGGTCTTGCTGCTGCGCGATTGTAATGCATAATCGCGGCCCTTAACTCCATCGTCTATTGCTTGCAAATAATTTTTTTGTAAGTAATTTAACTTGGCACTATATGCATAATAACGTGCATACATTTTAGGTATGTTCAAAGAATCGACCAGGGGTTTTATACCATGTAAAATTTGTGCGGCACTATCAGTGAAACCAGCACACATATAATCGTCAGCTAAATAAACATATGCATCGCCTAGGTTAAGATTTCTAATGCCCAAGCTAAGTTGTGCTTGCACACATTTATTATCATAATATGCTGCCTTTTTATATTGTCCCTGATTGGCAAACAAAGATGCCAGGCCGCTATATAATAATGTGAGAGTTTTATTTTTTTGAACATGAGTAAGTTTCTCTGCAATATCAAGCGCTTTTAGTTTGAGGTCGATAGAAGATACTATATAGCCCTTTTGCTCTTTACCGACCGATAGATTGCTCAACGCATTCACCTTGTTATAAAAGCAATCGTCTGTACTGCATTCTTGAAGGTGTCGGAGTGCCTCATTTGCACAACTATCTGAAGCATCGTAATTTCCAATGCTTAAAAAATAGCTAGACCATGTTATCAGCGTACTGCTTAAATAGAAATAATTATTTTTCTCTTTACTGATAATCATACTCTCACGCAATAACCTTGACGCCAAAACCGTATCGGAGCTTTTGATACAAATACTTGCAAGTACAATCCGGGCATTTAATGCTTCTATGATATTTGTCTTTTCGTTTGTAGTAATAAAAGTTAAAAGGGAGTCCTTCTCTGTAGATTGTGCAACAACATGAAACACGCCAATAAAATGGGCACAAAAAATTAAACTATACTTTATAAAGTTTTTCATTAGCGCCAAAAGTAATTCGTATCCAATTAAAAAAGTACATAAAACAAAAAATCCTGTTTTTAGGAGATAATCAAAAATCACCTTTTTACGGGATTGCTATCGCCTCCCCGAAAGTATACTTTTGACGCATCATTAACCAATTAATAGCTAAAATTATGATGAAAAGAATTCTAAACCTGCTGCCATTGGTAGCAATTGCAATGCTTGGCACTCAAGCAAATGCCCAATGGTCGCTTACTGGTAACGCAGGCACCGATACCATAAATAACTTTATTGGTACTACCGACAGTCGTGCCTTAAAATTTCGAACTAGTAACACGCAGCGCATGGTTATTAGCAATCAAGGCCGAGTAGGAATTGGCACAAACTCACCTGCCACGTTGTTAGATATCAATCCTGCTTCGGGAGGGGCTGCTGTGCAGATAAAGAGCAATACAGCAAGTGCATTTATCTACATGGATAAGAAAAATCCATCAGATGTAAACACAGTAAGCTATCGAACTAATGGCACAGCAAAATGGCAAACAGGCGGTATTAATAATGACAACTATTCGATTAGAAATTTTACCAGCAGCACCACCCCTCTCGTGATAACTCAAAGTGACAATGTGGGTATAGGTACGCTTAACCCAATTGCAAAATTGGATGTTAGAGCAGATAGCGCGAGAATAATAGTTGGTACTCCCGGAGCAACAGGAGGTGGAATATATTTGGGTAATACAAGTCATGGATTTCAAAGAGGATTTCCGGCCTTAAATTTCAACAATGATGTTGGATTGTATACTACTGCCGGAAATTTACATTTATCAACACATAATAATACAATTGGTGATTTTATATTAACGAGTAATGCTCAGGTAGGTATAGGTAACTCTAGCCCTTCTGAAAGATTGGATGTTACCGGAAATATAAAAGCAGCCGGCAATTTAATTGCAGATGGAAGTGCAACAAATGCCGGATTGGCCACTAGCAACAATGTGAAATTTGGTGGTATTATTTCTGGAGAATCAATTGGAAGTAAGCGAACTGCGGGAGGCAATATATTTGGTCTTGATTTTTTTACAAATAGCCTAAAGAGAATGGCCATTGATGTAAATGGAAATGTAGGAATTGGTGTTGATGTACCCACCGAAAATCTTGAAGTAAGTTCATCTTCGGCAGGAGGTACACGCAGTGTGCTAAGAAATACCGGTGCAGGTAATGTTGGTTTTGAATTGCGCTCCACTGCCACACCTTCTACGCAGTTTATTGATTTTGCCGATGGCGCTACCAACAACAATGCCCCTGATTACCGCAACCGTATTGCATCAACTCCTGCAAATTTATCTTTTAGTACTAACCTCAAATCGAATGCTATGGTTATTGGCAATAATGGAAATGTGGGTGTTGGAACTACCTCACCTTCCTTCCTGCTATCTGTAAATGGCCATGCATCGGTTGATGGTATTTTGTATGTGCGTAATTCATCTAATACATCCTTTCAAGGAAGAATACAACATACCGGATCGGCAGGCAACTTACATATCGATACCTATGGAGGTACAAGTGGATTGTTCTTGAATTATTTTAAAGGAGATGCAGTTTACATTGGTAACGGCAATGCGGGATTTGTTGCAAGTTTTCAGGCCAATGGCAATGTTGGAATTGGAACAATAACCCCTGGCTATAAACTTGACGTATGCGGAACGATGCGCGCTACCGAAGTGCGCGTAGAAGCAGGGTGGTGCGACTATGTATTTGATAGCAAATATAAGTTGCGACCTTTAAGCGAAGTAGAATCGTTTATTCAGGAACATAAACATCTGCCTGAAGTAACACCCGGAGCAGAAATAGAATCGAATGGCCTGGAGGTTGGAAAGGTTGCATCACAGATGATTAAAAAAATAGAAGAACTTACCTTGTATGCAATAGAACAACAAAAAATAATTGACAAGTTGCAAAAGCAAGTTGAAACATTGATGGTTACAAAATAATATTTATTGCAAACTAATAAAAAGAATAAAATGAAAAAGATAACGGCACTTATTGCGCTTACTATTTTTACTATAAAAGTAAGTTGCGCCCAAACTTCGGATAATTATGGTGTTGTAGCAACGCAAGTACAAAACATAGTTGGTGCAGGAGTGAAATTTGAACCAATAGAAATTTTTACTTCTTCACAAATTGCGCATACTGCCGAAGGGCAATACCTTCAGCTGAAAGTTGATGAAGCGAAATTACGGCATTTGCTTTTGAGCAAAAAAGAATTGATTGAATTGATTGTTCCTTCTTTTGATGGAAGCAATATGCATCTACTTTTATATCAACATGAAAAGACAGCAGAAAACTTCGAATCAATATTAATTAAAGGCGATGTTCGTGAACGTGCAGCAGCACCTTTATTCACGCTCTATCAAGGCATTATTAAAGGCGATATGAACTCTTTAGTTGCTATTACAGTATTGGAAGATGAAATTAATGGAGTAATCTCAAGCCGAGAAGGCAACATCAACCTGGGAAAAAATGCTATTGATAAATCAAGCTATGTATTATATAATGACAAGCAATTGCATTTGCCCTTAAATTTTAAATGCGGAAACAGCACTGATAGTATCATATCTTATACAAGCGAACAACTCTCCGGAAATAAATTAATGTCACTAAGCTATTGCCAAAAAATAGAATTCACATGCGACTATGATATGTATCTTCACTTTGGAAGCAATGCTGGAGCTGTTATTAATTATGTTATATCCCTATTTAATGTTGTTGGAACCTTATATAACAACGAAGGCATAAATATGTTTGTTAAACCTATAGTTACCTACACAACTCCGGATACATATTGCAGCACTAGCTCTTCATGCGCTTTGACTTCATTTAAATTAAATGGCTTTCTTGCTGGTGCAAATATATATCACTTGTTAAGTAGAGATGTAAATGGCAATGGTGGCAGAGCTGACCTGGGTTCGCTTACATGCGCTGCAGCTGCCTATAGCAATATAGACGGTAGCTTTAATGCCTTCCCTTCTTATAGTTGGGATGCCAATGTTGTTGCACACGAAATGGGACATAATTTAAATTCACAGCATACCCATGAGTGTGCATGGAATGGCAATGCTACAGCAATTGATAATTGCAATATCTATTGGGGTTCAGCAACTTTATTGGGTCCATTACAAAATAACTGCTCAGGGGCTTCAACTTTCCTTTAGGAACTGGAGGTTTCTGTTCAAATGGTCCATCACCTGGTTTAGGGGGGGCACTGTTATGAGCTATTGTCATGGTTGCTCTTCTATCGGAATTAATTTTTCGAATGGCTTTGGCTTACAACCTGGTAATGTAATGCGCAACTTTATTAATAATGCTTTATGTTTTTCCAATTGCAATAATGAATGTCTTTCAACCATCTATGTTGGTGCGCCTGTTTTATCCGGCAACTCTGCAAACTACAATGCATTCAATACGTTATACTCTGGCACCACGCTATACAACGGCAGCAATGTGACCTTTACTGCCACAAATTTGGTCTTGCTTAATCCCGGTTTTGTGGCGCAATACGGTAGTACACTGGTTGCCAACAATACTCCATGCACGCCTTTGCTAAGTTCTGAAAATCTTAAGAGGCACCTAGTAACTTCTGAACCTGATCTAAAAAACGTTGAAGTATTTCCTAATCCGTTTACTCACAACTTTGAAGTGCTATTTTATTCCAATACAAATGAACTTGCTACTATCAATGTGTACACTATGCTAGGAAACAAAGTGAATCTCGCCTTGACAAGACATCTATCGAAAGGATTGAATAAATTTTCGGTTGATGCTGAAAGTTTGTTGCCCGGTATTTACATGCTCGAAATTCGAGCATCCGAAAAATCAAAAATGATTAGAATAATCAAAAACTAACAAAAAAACACTACATGCCTATAGCCCTGATATTGTTATCAGGGCTTTTTTTTATGCTATTCTTACACTAAACCATAAGTAATTACATTAAAGTTATAATCGATTACAGAGCTGAGTGGGTACTAAGCTAAATTCGCAACCAATAAATTAATTTCTGCATTGCTTTTGCTCCCTGTTGAAGGATAGGCACCAATTAGCTCCACTGGTTTATAAATGCCTAACAACTAAACGCTGAAAAAAAGCAATAAAACACGTCCTGGTTGCTTAAAAATAAATAGTATTCTGTTAATTATCAAAAAGACTTATATTACATCACCTTAATAATCTCAACCCCAAAAGACACAAAAAAATAAGTACCTGATGAAAAAGCTCAAAACAAAACATTGTAATAAGATCCTGAAATCACTTCAAACATTAACAAGCAAGTATAGAATTAAGAAAACTTATTTGCGCATCCTACTATTAATTTCAATTAGCTTCATGTCAGTGCAACATACCCAAGCCCAATACGTAACCATCCCCGACACCAACTTTGTAAATTGGCTAAACGCCAATGGCTACGCAAGTTGCATGAATGGAAATATGATGGATACTACTTGCGGAGCGGTGTTGAATACTACAAGAATTCAATGCTATGCCAATAATATAATTGATATTACAGGGATTGAATATTTTGCTAATTTGGATACTTTAGTTTGCGAAAACACCCAAATTACTAACCTGCCTGCTTTGCCAAATACGCTGCTTTATTTACAATGCAATCACAACCAATTAACAAGCCTTCCTGCATTGCCTAATTCGTTGACTCATTTATCTTGCAATAATAACCAATTAGCAAGCCTGCCAGGATTGCCAAATTCTTTGATTAGTTTAGGTTGCATTACTAACCATCTAACAAGCCTGCCTGCATTGCCAAATTCATTGACTTATTTATATTGCTATTACAATCAATTAACAAGCCTGCCTGTATTTCCAAATTCATTGGTTGCTTTATATTGTCATAGCAATTATCTAACAAGTCTGCCTGCATTGCCAAATTCATTGACTTATTTAAATTGCAGTTATAACCAATTAATAGGCCTACCGGCATTACCAAATTCATTGGTTGCTTTATATTGCAATAATAACCAATTAACAATCCTGCCTGCATTGCCAAATTTTTTATATAATATAGATTGCAACGAAAACCAACTCGCAAGCCTGCCTGCATTGCCAAATTCATTGGTTGATTTAAGATGCAATGATAACCAATTAACAAGCCTGCCGGCATTGCCAAATTTTTTAACTTATTTAGATTGCGGCCAAAACCAATTAACAAGCCTGCCTGCATTGCCAAATTCTTTGACTTATTTTCTTTGCTTTGATAACCAACTAACAAGTCTTCCAACGTTGCCTGATTCTCTATATCGTTTATATTGTTTTACTAACCCCAACCTAACTTGTTTACCAAAATTAAATAGAATAGTCCATTTTAATTTTACAAATACTGGAATTCAATGCCTTCCGAATTACGGAGATATCACTATTAGCCTTCCCAATATTTACTCCTTACTTCTTTGCGATTTATTTAATGCGTATGCTTGCGATGTGTATTCGAATATTACTGGCCGTGTATTTAATGATACAAATGCCAATTGCATTTTAGAAAACAATGAATTAATATTTTCAAATATTAGACTTAACTTGTTTGAAAATGGACTATTATCACAATCAACTTACACCAATCAAATTGGCCGTTATTCCTTTGATACGGACTCAGGGTTATTTACTGTGGCAGTTGACACATCTTCTATTCCTGTGATTGTATCATGTCCAACTAATTTTTATGATACTGTTTATATGGCCCATAATGATTCAGTAGTTTTTGATAGAAATTTTGCTGTTGAGTGTAAACCAGGTTTTGATTTAGGTGTAAAAACTATTGTGATAGATAGCGGAATATTCTTCCCCGCCAATTTTGCCCATGTAAAAATACTTGCAGGAGATATGAGCAACCACTACGGCCTCCATTGTGCCGCAGGCACAAGTGGTGCAATGCAAATAATTATCACCGGCCCTACAACGTATACAGGCACAGTTAATGGTGCGCTTACACCGACTGTAAATGGCGATACACTCACCTACACAATTGCAGATTTTGGTTTGGTTGATTTTGATAATGATTTTCAAATTCAAGTGCAAACTGATACGCTTGCACAACTTGGGCAGCAAGTTTGTTTTGATGTAAATGTAACACCAACGATAGGCGACAACATTCCTGCGAACAATACACTCACACATTGCTTCACTGTTGTAAATAGTTACGACCCAAATTTAAAATCGGTTTATCCTGTAAATACAATTGCTGATAAAGATGGTAAACTCACCTACACCATACAATTTCAAAATACTGGCAATGCACCTGCACAACATATATATGTGATGGATACGCTTGATGCAGCGCTTGATGCAAACACGTTTGAGTTGTTGGCATACAGCGTGCAACCACAAGTGCAATTGATAGGTAATATTTTACGTTTCAATTTTCCCAATATCAATTTGCCCGATAGTACAAATGACGAACCCAATAGTCATGGCTATGTGCAGTTTAGCTTTAGGTTGAAAGATAGTTTGCCATATGGTACAAATATTAACAATACCAGTTTTATTTATTTTGATTTTAATCCACCTGTGCAAACCAATACCGTAACCGATACTCTTACCGATTGCGATAATTTGATTGCCAATGCATGGTTTGCAAAAACATCACTTTGCAAAAACGATACTTTGTTTGCTGCAATGGAATTACAATATCCATACAACAATATAAAATGGTATGTGGACAATGTACTTTCTGCAAATGGCGATTCGGTTGCCATTTCTAATATTGGCCTTGGTACACACATAATTAAAGTGGTAATAAAAACGCCATACTGTTTATCGAAAACATATTACAACATAACAGTAAACGATTTACCGCAACCTGCACTGGGTAACGATACAACAGCATGTGCAGGTTTGGTTTTAGATGGCGGCACAGGTTTTACAAATTACTTATGGAACAATGGCGCAAGCACACAAACTATAATTGCAAGCAACAGCGGAGCATATACAGTTACCGTAACAGATGCAAATGGATGCAAGGCGAATGATGTAATTGTGGCCACCATAAATCCCAATCCACAAATAATGTTTAACGCTTTTGCAATTGATACACTTTGCAAAAATACAGGCATACAAACCATAAATGCCCCAACCCCAATTGGCGGCACACTCACCGGCAACGGATTAATCGGTCTATACTTTGACCCGAGTGCAGTAACCAATGGCTGGAATTATTTTATGTACGTATACACTGATAGTAACAGTTGCAGCAACAATGCAACAGACAGTGTATGGGTAGATGATTGCCTTGGAATAAATTCTGCAATTGGAAATATTTATTTTATGGTTACGCCAAATCCAGCAAACGATTTTATCACCATCAACACAAACTTGCAAAGCAACAATTGCACAGCAACTTTATTTGATATTCTTGGCAAAGAATTGCTATCACAAAAAATAAATTCAAATTCCGCGCAAATTAATTTACAAGGATTGAGTGAAGGGAATTATTTGCTTAAAGTATTTGATAGTGATGTATTGTTAGGGGTTGAGCGGGTGGTGAAGATGCAGTAGTAAGTAAAAGCAATCTTCTTCGACCTACAGTGTCAAACGATCATCCACGCTTTTCGCAATGAAAGAGTAACGCATCTTGCCCATATTTTTCAAAGTCTGTTAGTTTGCGGCAAAATATTAAATGTACCTAAACGAATCGCACTTTAGCGATTAGCACAAATAAGAACCTAATAAAGAACAGTCAAATTTGGGAAAGTGCAAATATCCCTATTGCCTTGAACACAACATTACGACTTATGTGTTATGCTTATAAAATAAGCTCTAGGTTTTCTATATGTACAATTTTCACTCATTGCAATCTCGAAAGCAACATCCCTCCGTACAAAAGGATTGAACAACCATTACCCAAAATAAAAATTATTGCAAAAGCGCAGCTTGTCCTTTTGTTGCTTAGGTAAATATTTAGCTTGGTGAAGTGATTTTGGTTTTGTGTTTTTAGTTGACTGACAAAAATGATAGCCAATCTCAGTTGGGAAATTTAGAATAAAAGAAATTCGCCCACCTATCTATTGCAATACGATTCTTTGAAATACCCTTTCACCATTCATTTTTTCGAACTGTAGCAAATAAATTCCCTTTGGTAAATCGTCAAGATTTATAATTTTCGCATTAGAAAAGGATCTAATAATTTTTCCATAAATATCGCATAGCTCAATATGCTTTAAGTCAATATTGATATTTATGGTAATTACACCATTTGTTGGATTTGGAGTTGCAATAATATCGTTCGCACTATTCATTTCGTTTAGCGCATTACAAGGCACAAAGATTATTTGTATAGTATCTCCAAAAACGCACCCATTGGTATCCGTAACAATAACATTATAATTGAGTACTACGCTACCGGGTAATGTAGTAGATGCAGAAACAAATTGAGTGGTATCGCCATTGCTCCAAGCATATGTGGCATATCCGTTTCCGGCATTTAAGGTGATGGTGCTGGTGTTGCATTTAATTGAATCGGCACCTAAATTGATCATGCTGCATTGCTCCATTTCCAAATCATCAAACGATAGATCGTTACCACCTGACGAGCCTGCACTATTTGCATACATTTTTAATCGGATGGTATTCGTAGTAGGTGTAATGATGCCCGATTGATACTGAATCCATACAGGCGCATAAGGAGCAACAATGCTTGCTACATTTGATAACTGCACACTGTTACCATCGGTAATTTCAATTCGCATATCACATTGCGTTCCTGAGAACGTTGTTGTAAGCCAAGCTGATAATTGGATGGCTACATTAGGACACACCGTAATCGTACGATCGTAAACTAACGAGCCAGCTGGTAGCGTGTTTAAAAAATTCAGATAAACTGATTTTAGGCCGTTATGCACTGCAAATGTTTGTGGCGTATTGTGAACAGTTGTTCCGGGAATGATATCCGGAATTACAGTTGAATACTCAAATCCATCGTTTAATTTTTCTTGCCAATTGCATTGAGCTTTTAATTGGCTCATGAATAGCATCGAAGCTAAGATGATAGCAACTGAATATTGTAAAGCGTTTTTCATCTTTATTTTTGAGTTTAGTTTAATAATTTGATAAGTTGTGTTAAGCACGCAAGGTTACCTTCTAATTACATATTTGACAATAAATTTTCTACTACAACGCCCGCTTTAAAATTGCAAAACTTTCGCTATCCAAAAATTCGACTTGTTGCATTTGCAACTTGCTTTTACCATGCGATTCTACAAATTCGTTACTATACAATTTTGCCACAAAGATGCAAAGGCATTGAGAAACACATTGCATAAAAACTTTGGGTTTATGCTTTTGTGGCTATTATTTTTTAAAAATAGTTCAATGCTACAATACGTTTTTGCCGCAAAGACGCAAAGGCACTAAGAATCATAATGCATTAAAGCTTTGCGCCTTTGTGGCTATTTTAATTATTTAACAAAAGAAAACTTGCCATGTGATGTACCACCTCGTGATACTATACGATAAAAATAAATTCCATTGGTTGTGAGCGGTAAGTCAACACCTGTTGATGAAAGTTGCGAAGCAAAAACTTCTTTGCCTTGTGCATCATATATATATAGAAATGATTGATGTTCTATGATGCAATTGCCCTGTAAATTTAAATGTGTGCCATCAAATACTGGTATACAGGTATGGTTATTTTCATTTTGCATAGATGTAATTGCAGTTGTTGCCGAAGGTGTACTGCAACCGTTACTATCCGCAATAATTACAAAATAATTGCCCGTTACTGTTGGTTGGTAACATTGGTTGCTTGATAATAACAATGTGAGATTGCCAGTCTCGTACCATGCATAAGAGTATGCAGGCGATGAGCACATCATGCTACCATTTAAAGTAACAACAGGCGCTGGTGGACTTTGTAACTCAGCAATAAAAAGTGGCAAAAACAAACTATCGCAACCGGCAGCATTGCATGCTTTGAGGCTAATATTAAACTGCCCATAGCTTGGATAATAAATACCTATAGGGTTTTGCAATGTGGAAGTATCTGGTAGCGCACCGGGAAAATACCACTGCCAAGATGTTGGATTATTCAATGACAAATCAAAAAAGTTGATGGATTGTTTATCGCAGAAGATAGTGTCGCTAGTACCTAAATTTACCATAGGAGTAATAGATGAAGTGCTATCACAAAATTTTATTATCCAGTAATCCCAGAGTCCCTGTGAAGCTTGTGTTTTATCACCTCCAATTCCGGCTCCAGTTGAGTTTGCCATTACATAACATCCATCTTTTGTTTGTATTGCAAAACCCAACCCGTCTCCGGCATTATTATTTGTGTGCAATGTTTTGTCCCATTGTTTACTGCCAAATGAATCTGTTTTTACAACCCATGTTTGTTCTGCGCCCAAATTGCTTTCAGTTTTATCTCCACTTATTCCGGATTGCGAACGACCACCCATAATATATCCGCCATCAGTAGTTTGTGTAATATTATCTAAGCCATTTTCAATACCAGTTCCACCAAAGCGTTTATCCCATTGTTTTACTAGTGGGTTTTGTGCGTGGAGGTTTGTTGTACATGCAACGATGAGTAAAATAAGGAGGAGAATGTTTTTTACTACGGCTGTAAGAGATTTTTTTTTGATTGTTATTTTGAGTTGTGTTATAAATAGGTACCAAATGTAAAAATTTTGATCTGTTAATTGATTTTTATTACAATGCTATTTCTAAACACCATGGGTTAAAACCCATGGTACCTTTTGGTTACAAAATATATTGACCTGCGGAATATTTTTGTCGCAACTTTTGATGCACGAGCAACTAGGCAGTAATCTCGTCTCCATTAACAATGTATATCAACAGCAGAAGTTGAAATCCATCGTAATAAAAACTAAACTACTTTTACTTATTCTTAATGGGAATATAAATTTCCTCTTCAGCATTAGTATCATTGTGTATATATGCTGGCCCCAACACTTCAAAATGTGGGCGGCTATCGAGCACATAATTTGATGCCGGCAACCATTGGGTGTATATGTATTGAAAAATTCGCGTGTCGTTGCTATTTCCTTTATAATTAAACACTGCATACAGCCCGCCCGGCAAATTGATAATATCCATTCCTTCGGGTGCAATTGTTGCAGCTTCTGTTTCAACCAATGCCCATTTTTCAAACGCTCGCAATGGATTGAATTCTATAAAATAATCAGGAGGATAAATTTGCAACGAAATAAAGTCTTCATTCCTTCGGCTCTGCACCTCTCCTACTCTAGGTTTAAACTTGCTCCACAATTGCTGGGTAGCATTTGCAACTAAGCTCATCGATTGATGCATGCCAATCAATGTTTTTAATTCCAATAATTTTATTTCAGGAAGGATGTTCATGAGCATATGCATTATGATAACAGCTTTAATCCGCTATCGTCTGTAAAACGGCTATAGCCTTTAGACACTAAATTAATTGTGGAGTTAAAAGCTTCGCCTATAATTTAATTAAAATGGTTCTGCTAATTCAACAAGAGGATTCTTAAATCGCTATAGCGATTTACAATAACTAACAAATGCTTTAATATCCTACAGAAATATTATCTGGGTTGCTCTCTTGTGGTTGCACACTTAATACAGCTATGGGGCTACGATTGATAACAGTATTAGCAAAAGTACCAAGCGAAGTTCCGGTAATGCTAAACTCCTGCTCAGTCATCATCACAATAAGGTCTGCTTCAATGCTCTTGGCAAAATTTATAGTATCGTCACCTTGATTTCCTTCAGTGGTGTAATGGGTTTCGGAAATGAGGTTGTGCTCAGTCAGAAAATCTTCTACTTGTTCAATGCGTACAACAAATTTGCGGTGACTATCTTCAACATCTTTTTTAGGTTTAAATGCGAGAATATGAACTTTAGATTGATATATGTTGGCCATGGCAACACACATGGGCACCTTGTGGCGTGAGTGTGCCGAATCATCTATGGGCAATACAATGTTATTAAAACCCATTTTGTTAGCATGTGCCTGAACCGAAATAACCGGACACTCAGCCTCAGCAATAACCCGAATGGTGTTGGTGCCGGTTACGCTCTTTTGAGGCCACTGCTTCCGTGAGTACCCATAACTATAATGTCGGCATGCCATTGCTTGGCACTACTGGCTATCTTTTTATATATACGACCAATCTCGGTTCCAACTAAAATGGATACCCCTGAATCCTGATGTAACTTCACTGCAAGTTCCTGCAACTTTTCGTTCGATTCGGCTTCAATCTTTTTTTCGAATCCACTAAACGCATGGCTTATGGCTGATGTAAACGATACCGTTTCTATAATATGTAACAGCTTAACTTCTGCTCTAAGAAATTTTGCCATAAATATACCATGCTCTAATGCCAGAGCTGCAGTTTCCGAAAAATCGTAAGGGATTAGGATCCGGTTGATTTCAAATTGTGCCTTGTTCATAAAGTTAATATTTGAAAACAAAACTATGGATATTATTTAAACAAAAAAACTTAGTAAAAAATAATTCTGCTTTTATTTCCATTCACAGTCTAAATAACTGTTTTCACCTAACATGCAATGAAAGTGCGAATATTCTCAAATCAGACAAAAAAATGCCGTATTCAATAACTATAACGATGGGTTAATTTCCATTAATAGCCTTCTGATGTGTTCAATATCGTTGCTAAGTACCCTGTCTTGTTCATTATAACTTACCACGCTGCGCACTTGCTGGTGCAATTTCTCTATATAAGGAGCGGAACGCAAAGGTCGTCTGAAATTAAGGGCCTGAGCAGCATTGAGCAATTCGATAGCAAGTATGGTATAAAGATTATGAACCACCTGAGCGACCTTTACTGCAGCATTAGCACCCATACTTACATGATCTTCCTGCCCATTACTGCTAACAATAGAATCGACCGATGCAGGTGTGGATAATTGCTTGTTTTGCGAAACGATGCTTGCAGCCGTATACTGTGGAATCATCATGCCGCTATTAAGGCCGGCATTGGCAGTAAGAAAAGGAGGCAAACCCCGTTGCCCCGAAATTAGCAAATAAGTTCTGCGTTCGCTTATACTTCCTAACTCGCTTAAGGCAATGGCAAGAAAATCGAGGGCTAGCGCAAGCGGCTGCCCATGAAAATTTCCTGCGCTTATTATCAAATCAGCATCGGGAAAAATGGTAGGATTGTCGGTAACTGAATTAATCTCGTTAAAAACAACCGAGCTTACATAATTTATGGCATCGCTACTTGCTCCATGCACCTGTGGTATACACCTAAACGAGTATGGGTCTTGCACATGTTTTTTAGCTTGATTAATAATTTCACTACCCTGCAACAGTTGCCTCATGGTAAGCGCAACTTGTATTTGTCCGGCATGCGGCCTCACTTCTTGTATGAGATGATGAAAAGGTTCGATGCGCCCATCAAATGCCTCGAGCGACATAGCTGCAATTTGATTGCACCATTGCAACACTCGCTGTGCGTGTATAACACACCATACCGCATAGGCACTCATAAATTGGGTGCCATTGAGCAGTGCCAGTCCTTCTTTCGATTGCAAACGTATAGGGTCATAGTTACAAGCCTTATTTACGATGGCTGCATCTTGCAATTTGCCCTGATAATAAACTTTGCCCTTATTAATTAACGGTAAACAAAGATGGGCCAAAGGGGCAAGGTCGCCACTTGCTCCCAGCGAACCCTGGGTAAATACCTGAGGCAAGATATCGTTGTTGTAGTAGTCAATTAATCGTTGTACCGTTGCTACTGTTACACCTGAGTTACCATAGCTTAAAGCCTGAATTTTCAGCAACAACATTAGCTTTACGATTTCCGGAGGCGCTTCGCTTCCGGTACCACATGCGTGCGACATTACCAGATTCTCCTGCAACTGCTCGAGCTCATTGCTATTAATTGTTTTATTGTACAAAGAGCCAAAACCGGTGTTAATGCCATACACAACCATATCAGGTTGCGCAATTTTTTTATCAAGAAACTCGCGGCATTTTGCTATTTTTTGCCGGGCACTATCTGAAAGCTCAAGCGGAATTTTTCCTTCAATAATCGAGATGATTTTATTGAAATCAAGATGGTGGGTACTGATGCTATGTTTTTCCATTTAAAAAAAGAAAAAAATGTTGTCTGGTTGCAATAGTACAAAAACTAATTTGTGAAGAAAGTGGTTTCGAAAATACATTAAAACACAACACCTGCTATATTAAAAGAACTAAGCTTCCTTTACAACAAGTTTATTGGGCAATACTTCAATTACAATAACCGCTTTGCCAACATCAATAAAGCTAATCTGACTAAGTGCTTCGTATTTTTTATCGTTAATAAGTACAGTGCCCATAGGCCTCATGGCCGATATGGTGGTGGCAATGTCACCAACTTTTACTTCGTTCTCTAAGTAGTTAATGGCCTTGGCATGATTTACAGTGCGCAGACTAAACCGATTCCATGTCTTGCTTGTAAAAGCCCACCACAGAAATCCTCCTGTAGAAACGGCTGTGGTAAGCAGCGTAATATGTCCTGCTGTTACTCCATGATTTTTTGTACATGAGCGACAGTCCAAATATCATGATAATGGAACCAATAATTCCAACAATGAGGCCTGGCAATAGGATAATCTCAAGTACAAGTAGAATGGCTCAAAATAAAATGATTCCAACAATGGTAAGCATAATAGATAATTTTTTTCAAAGGTGGCTAATCAATCTTTAACAAGCAATAAGAAGTATTATTTTTTACCTAACACAAAAAGACTTAGGTTTGTAACAATCTTAATACAAGAAAGTCAAACAACAGCATAGATTTGCATTATGAATCGCGAAGATTTTAGATTAGCCATAGACAGTATTAAATCGCAGGCGTTGCGTGCATGGCTAACGGCCGGCATTATTGCCATTGGCATTACGGCACTGGTAGGCATTTTGACCAGCATCGATGCGCTTAAAAATAGCCTCAGCAGCAGCCTCAGCAGCATGGGTAGCAATGCTTTTAATATTGATAATCGCGAACGGGGTATACGAATGGGCAACAGGCGAAAGGTTAAGCGTAATGACCCAATTACTTACCGGCAAGCTGTTATGTTCAAACATACCTACACATTCCCTTCCGACATTTGCCTCTCAGCTATGGCGAGTTCTATTTCCACCTTATCTTATAAAAACGAAAAAACCAACCCCAATATATTTGTGTTTGGTGGTGATGAAAAATACCTGGCTATCTCAGCGCTTGAAATTGAAAAAGGCCGAAACTTTAGCACCTTTGATATGATGACTGGTGCCAATGTGGTTATATTAGGAAAAGACATAGCAACTAAATTATTTAAAAAAGCCAGTGCCATTAATAAAGAGATAAGTGTAGGAAGCCGCAAATACAGGGTTATAGGAGTACTTAAAGAAAAAGGCAGCTCGATGGGCATGAGTGCCGATAAGAATTGTTATATCCCCATAAGTACACTAAAAGAGAATTATGCTACTTCAAAAACTTCATATACGGTAACCGTTAGGCTGCAGAATGTGAAGCAAATGGATGGATCGATAGGCGAAGCAATTGCGCTAATGCGCAACATTCGTAAAGATGAAATAGGCAAAGATGACTCGTTTGCTATTTCGAAAAGTGACGGGTTAGCAACCATGCTAATTGAACAAACGAGCAATATTCAGTTGGCAGCAATTTTTATTGCATTAATAACCTTGCTTGGTGCAGCTATAGGTTTAATGAATATTATGCTGGTTTCGGTAACTGAGCGTACCCGCGAAATTGGCATTCGCAAAGCATTAGGAGCAAATCGTGCGGTAATTACACGTCAGTTTTTACTTGAGGCAATAATGATTTCGCTACTTGGCGGACTAATGGGAATTATATTAGGCATAGCCATGGGCAATGGTTTGGCATCTATGCTCGATACAGGTTTTATCATTCCTTGGAACTGGATATTGGCCGGAGTAATCATTTGCTTTTTTACCGGGCTCATTAGCGGTTTGTACCCAGCTATTAAGGCTTCGAAACTTGACCCCATCGAAGCCCTTCGTTACGAATAATTTTTTTTATAAAGTAGATGGTAGCTCTTGTAATGCCCTACTTCGGTAATTTACTTGTTGCTTTCCTTAGCCTTGCCTCAAAGTATTTGCAATAAAATTGTATTTCGCATTTTTCACATTTCGGTTTGCGAGCCAAACAAATGTAACGACCATGCAATATCAACCAATGATGTGCGATATGTATTTTATGTTCGGGAATGTATTTTACCAATTGCTTTTCGGCAGCCAATGGCGTGCGGGCATTGATGGTGAGCCCCAACCTTGCACTTACCCTAAACACATGCGTATCTACTGCCATAGCAGGTTTATTAAATACAACAGAGGCAATCACGTTGGCCGTTTTACGTCCAACCCCGGGCAAGGTGATCAGGTTTTCAACTGTATCAGGCACCTCCGAGTTAAAATTGCTTATTAGTTTTTGTGCCATCGCTTGCAGGTGCTTTGCTTTATTGTTAGGATAGCTAATTGATTTAATTAGCGAAAAAATATCTTCGACAGAAGCAGAAGCAAGTGAGTTTGCATCGGGATACTTAGCAAACAAATGCGGGGTAACCATATTTACACGCTTATCGGTGCATTGCGCACTTAAAATTACAGCCACCAGTAATTCGAACGGGCTTGCATAAAATAATTCGGTTTCTGCTTTGGGATGATGTGTTTCAAACCAGGCAAGTATTTTTTCGTAACGTTCTTTACGCAACATGATGTACTAATTTTACCGAACGGTTTTTTCTATTGTGTGCTCCTGCTTCCAAATATCTTACTTCCTATTCGAACCATATTACTCCCCTGCGCTAGAGCAATCTTGTAGTCTGATGTCATTCCCATGCTTAAGGTATCAAAAATATGATTTGCTTGCGCAAACTTTTCCTTATAATCTGTATAACAGGAATACATAAATTTAAATTCGCGCTCTATTTACTATATTATCCGTATTGGAAGCCATTGCCATCATGCCTTTTATTTGCACATAACTTAATGGTGAAACAATAATGCTTAGCAATATTTCATCCAACTCTTCTGCACTCACGCCAAATTTTGTTTCTTCGGTTGCAATAAAAACCTGTAATAAAACCGAGATAGGTTGATTAATTTTTTGAGCCTCGTTGTCAATAGCTCGCAGCAGTTTTATACTATCTACTCCATGTATAAGTTTTACAAAAGGTGCTAAGTACTTTATTTTGTTTCGTTGCAAGTGGCCTATAAAGTGCCAATGGATATCGTTATTTAATTGTAACCTTTTATCTAAAAGTTCCTGCACGTAATTTTCTCCAAATATGCGCTGCCCACCCTGGTAGGCTGCGGTTATGCTATCGTTTGATTGTAGTTTTGACACTGCAACTAAAGTGGCCTTGTATGGCTCCAACTCAAGGTTCACTACGTTTATAGCCTCTACTATCGAATTGTTCGGTTTCATATTAATTTTATTCTCCTTTTATCTATTGAGAAAATTTAAAGTCTTTTTAGCTGCATTTATAATTTATATCAATGAACTTCTCCGCAAACAAATGCCATCGTATCTACCCCATCAGCATAATCATCAATGGCAGGCAATTGAGCCTGGCCGGGCATTACACACCCAGCTATAAGATTATTACTAACAACACACTGTATTTGATCACGCAGGTTGTTAAGGTGAGTGCTGAGCTCATTTAAGTTTGAGTAATATTCAAAATGTAGAACAGAAACTGGCGATGCAGTGTGAACTGACTCTCTTATTATTAAAAAATTATTGGTTAGAAACAGTTCGCTGTTAAGAAGAAATACAGCGTGATGATAATCATAGTTATTCATGTATTTGTTACTGGTTAGTACTTCATCGTAAGTTGCCATTACTTCGAAAAATGGGCTGAAATCATAGCCAGCAGGCACAAATAATTTTGAAACATTTCGACAACCAAGACCATAATACATAAAAATATCTTTACCTAACTGATGCAATAGCTCTGGCCCCTCCTTACCATCTAATATGGCAACTGCATTTCTATTCTTGCGAATTATATGAGGTTTATTACCAAAATAGTGTTCAAAGTAACGAGCTGTATTATTGGAGCCCGTAGCTATAACCATATCATATTCGGTTAGTCGGTCAACTATGGTGATTCTGTCTGCAAATCCATTTTGCCCCAAATGATTGATTAATGCGGCCATTAATTCGGTGTCATCCTTAGAGAGCTTTACAATCGCATAGTGACCTGCAAGTAACACACATAGCAAATCATGAAAGCCTACAAAGGGTATATTGCCTGCCATAATTATTGCCACACGTTGCGCTATAGGTTGTGAATACCGTTGCAGCCAAGGCTCAACTGAGTGGTCACTTAGCATGTGCTTATATCCCACAGTTGCATGTTGTATCTGGTCTTTTGTAAACCAGGCATTAACATTGCCAGCCTTTACAACGCCTGTTAGAAGTTGACTATCTGCGTTTTCAATATTTCTAGCCTTTAAGGCATCAATGGTTTCATTAATCTTTTCGAAGAACAAAATGCACGCAGCAATCAATTTCTTATTAAACACATTATCTAAACTTTTCTTACTCATAATCGTTAATCAAATACCAAAGTACAAATGTTGTATATTTTAGAATAATAATTACGTTTGCGTCCAGCAATATTTAAAAAATAGATTATGGCTATTAAAATAACAGATGAGTGTATAAATTGTGGTGCCTGCGAGCCGGAGTGCCCCAATAATGCTATTTATGAAGGTGGTGCAGAATGGAGATTTAGTGATGGCACCAATGTAAGGGGTATGTTTGCCGCCTTAGATGGCAGCGAAATTGATGGCACAGCAGCGCAACCTCCCAAGTTTATGGATCATTATTACATTGTTACTGATAAATGTACGGAATGTGTTGGGTTTCATGATGAGCCACAATGTGCCTCGGTTTGTCCGGTAGATTGTTGTGTAGATGACGAAGACTATCGCGAAAGTCAGGAAACCTTGCTAGGCAAAAAACAACGTATGCACGGGTAATGCAGTAAACAAATCGTAACACGCTTACTTAGCTAAAAAATGAAGTCTAGATTTTTTTCAGACTTTTTATAAAATACCGTTATAACCGTTCTTAAAAAACATTAAGGAAAGTGAAAATATCCAAAACCGTTTTAATAGTAGTTGTGCTATTCGTGCAAGCTGTAAGTGTAAAAGCTCAAAGTCCAAACTCTCAGCACTATAGATATAGTAATGCATTCAAAAACTCAGTATTTTATATTAAGTGCCTTTCGGATAGCATAGTAAAAAGCAAAAATGACAGTATTAAACTATGGAGCAATAGCATACTTCGCGATACGCTGCCAGGTTTGTTACGAATTGAAAACACTTTTGAAGATCCCTTCGATTCACTTTTAAACATATCTATTATCCTAAGCCCGGATAAAAAGCTGCGCATATACTCATGGTTTGTTGCAACCGAAGGAAATACCAAATACCAATACGAGTGTGCCATGCAATACAAGGACGATGGTGATAAAATTTTTAAAGTTAGTTCATTACGAGATTCAACTTACGAAGACGAATTGATGCTTAAAAAAACCTGTAAGAAGCACAATTGGTATGGAGCACTTTATTACCGCATTATTAAAACACGAAAAAACGGAAACAATCTTTATACCCTGATTGGTTGGAAAGGATATGATGCAAAAACAACAAAAAAGGTACTTGAAATAGTGAAATTTACCAAAGGTGAACCAACCTTTGGTACACCAGTGTTTCAAAATATAAAGAAGATTCAAAACCGTATGATCTTTACCTATTCATCATCGGTGAGTATGAAATTAAATTATAACGAAAAAAAGAAATTGATAATTTTCGATCATCTTTCGGCACCTGATGGCAGGTTGGATGCCCCAGGCGAAATGATAGGACCTGACATGACCTACGATGCACTGCATTGGGAAGACGAAAAGTGGATGTATGAAAAAGATGTTGACGCAAGAAATCTTCCCGCACCTACGGATAATACTTCGTCAGGTGGAGAAAAAAGAACCAAGAAGTTGTATGTTCCTGTTGATGATACCGAGCAAACTCCAGCTAGCGAAGAAAAAAAATAAAAACTTAGATATTGTTTAATTGAACAGATAAGGATGCTGCTACCAAGAAGTAGAACTAACCCACATCAGTATGGTATATAATTTTAATGCAGGCCCAAGTATACTGCCACCATCCGTGCTGCAACAAGCCGCGCAGGCAGTGCTTAATCTTGATAACAGCGGATTATCTATTTTAGAAATCTCACATCGCAGCGAATCCTTCATTGCTATTATTGAAGAAGCAAAACAATTAGTGCGTCAATTAATGCAGGTACCTGACAACTACCATATACTCTTTTTACATGGTGGAGCAAGCTTGCAATTTACCATGGTACCACAAAACCTGTTGCGCCACAAGGCGCTTTTTGCTGAAACTGGTGTTTGGGCAAAGAAGGCAATAGCAGAGGCTGCCATGATTGGCGAAGCAAAAATAATTGCTTCTTCTGCCGATAAGAATTTTAATTATATACCACCAATTAATATTACTGAAAATGCCGATTACCTGCACATAACCAGCAATAACACCATCTATGGTACTGAATTTAATAAATTTCCGGAAGTATCAATTCCATTGGTGTGTGATATGAGCAGCGATATACTCTCTCGCAGCGTTGATGTAAGCAAGTTTGCTTTAATCTATGCAGGAGCACAAAAAAATATAGGCACTGCCGGAGTAACACTTGTAATTATCAGAGATGATATGCTTGATTACTATAAGCCCAATACACCTACCATGCTGCGCTACAAAACGCACACTGACAATGCATCCCTTTTTAATACTCCTTCGGTTTTTGCAATTTACGTTTGTTTACTTACCCTGCGTTGGCTGCAACAAAATGGTGGTGTAGCTGAAATAGAAAAAAGCAACATCCTAAAAGCTTCTCTTCTCTATAATTATTTAGATAGTTGTAAGATATTTACCCCTATTGCCAACATTGCTGACCGCTCATTGATGAATGTAACCTTTACTATAAACGATGCTGTATTGGAAAATAAATTTATTTCCTTTTCCATAGAAAAAAACATTACCGGTATAAAAGGTCATAAAGCGGCAGGTGGCTTCAGGGCTTCTTTGTATAATGCGCTTCCAGTAGGTCATGTTGAGTATTTGATAGAGATGATGCACGAATTTGAAAAAGCACATTGCTAATACAAACATACTGTAATTGCCTGATCAGGACTTTCTTCTAACTGCTTACTGTTTAGTTGATCACAAATTTTGCTAAGTTAAAGTGCAAAAAATGCTATCCCTTTTTGAAGTAAAAAAAGAAAAGCCCCGGCTATAACCCCGGGGCGTACAAAAATTTTTTAAATGAAAAGAATTTATAAAATTGGTGAAAAGTGATTTCGCTTTGAAGAATAGACCTTGCATCCGTAATGATAATTACTGGAAAATGTATCTAATAAAAAGAATAACCCGTATAGGAATATACGGGCTTGTTTTTGAAAATATTACTCAGATAATATGAGTAGTAAGAAAATGAAAATTCTGAATTGAGAGTGCCGGTAGAAAAGAAAAGGGACGCGCCATCAAGGTTACCTTTACAAATAGAAATGCCTGAAAATTTTGACTCCCCAATCAAAACCTGCAAATACCGCTTAACTATTTTGGTATAGTACGGTAAGTGAGCCAGGCACCTGGTAACACGATCAATAGGTACAAATAGTCCATCCTTCGTTGCATTACAACCTGGCGTGTTGCTTATGCACAAGTGATGGCGGTCCTTATAGACTTTATATTTTTTGCTTATTCTTGCATAAGTCTTAAAAAACATCCGATAATTAGTATCAAAGAACTTCTTGTATTCACCCAACTGTTCATTAAAAATCAAAGTACAATTAGCCATATGTATTTACTAAGTGAATTAAAAACTTAAATTTGATGCCTGATTGCTTTTCCAGCCTATAATACGACAAGTCTGGTAGAGCATTCTTTCTAGAACTTTCGAATTGAGAGAGAATATAGAGGTAGATTCAATTCGACTTGTTAAAAACAACGATGCAAATATATGTTCATTGATTTTGATTTGCCAACTATATATTTACGTTCGCCCAATTTATTGAATCATTTATTGGTGATATGAACAAGTTATTAACATTTATCAGGGTGGCAAAATGGGTTGAAACTAAGGTAAACAGGAGCATTAAGACCGTAAATAATATATCGATTTAATAGGACAAAGCTAAATCGTTTATCCAATAAAATAATCGTTTTACCCAACTTAAAAGCTCATTTAAATTCAAAATATCCCATGGCAGAACCTAATCCTACTCAATATACTGCTGATACGATTAAATTTTTCGAGGCTGTATATCAAGTGGTTAAATTAATTCCGAAAGGAAGGGTAACATCCTATGGGGCAATAGCTAAAGCGCTGGGAACCAAGGGTTCATCGCGAATTGTTGGCTGGGCAATGAATGCCTGTCATTCGCACAAAGACAAATTACCTGCGCACCGGGTTGTTAACCGCGTTGGCCTACTTACAGGCAAACATCACTTTGGAGATCCTGCTGCAATGCAACGAAGGCTTGAAAAAGAAGGTATAAAAGTAAAAAATGATCAGGTTATCGACTTCAAAAAAATATTTTGGGATCCAATGATTGAACTTACCTTGTAACTAATCGTCACCAAATGGCGATTTCATAAGCTTCCACACCGGACTACCAATAAGCGTATCAAAGGACATAACAAAATTGTTAAGTGGGTCAGGTATTTCAAATCTGCATAAAATACTTTTTACCGCACCACGCCTATGCGCAGCAATGGTGGTAAATGGTAAATCCATAATCAAGGTGTCGTTGTACTCATCTTTTAAATCAAAAAATCGAATCTCTTCAATTTTCTTACTTAGTTGCTCAATCTCTTGCGGGCTAAATCTGCGGTTAAAGTTTCCCACTTGTGGAACATTTTTAGATGCCCGCATGGTGGCATATCCATTATTATAAATAATCATCTTATACGTTGGACAAGCGCCAAAGCAAGGGCTTTTATCTATAATCAAAAATATGGAATCGCTATAATCAACTGAAGTTGCAGCTGCAACTTCCTTCTTTGGCTTGCAGCAGACAAACACTATTAGCAGAAGGCAACTAATAAAAGTAATATACCGTTTCATTTGTTATTTTTTCTTTGGTGGTTGATACCCTCTTTCGCGAGCCATTTTCTCCAACCTTTCCTGAAAACCTGATTTCTTTTGAGATTGCGGTTTCTTTTTATTCGCTTCGATTTTAGCAATAATGGCATCATGATTCACCATACCCTTAAACAAAAACTGGGTGGCAATGGAAATAATATTTCCAAGGAAATAATAATAGTTAAGCCCTGCAGGAAAGTCATTCAAAAAACCGAGGAAAATTAATGGCATCAGGTACATCATGTATTTCATGGCCGGGTTGGCACTGGTATTAAGCTGTTGCGAATTGTAATAGGTAAATAATAAAGTGGATAGTGTCATAAGTATTGTCCACAAACTTACATGATCGCCATAACCCGGTATATTAAATCCTAAATCAAAAATGCTATCATAGGTAGATAAATCTCGTGCCCACAAGAAAGCTTCCTGTCTTAACTCGAACGAAGCAGGAAAAAACCGTAGCATGGCGAAGAGAATGGGCATTTGCAAGAGCATGGGCCAGCAACCACCTAATGGACTTACACCGGCTTTGCGATACAACCCCATCATTTCCTGTTGCATTTTCAATGGCTCTTCTTTAAACTTACTTTGCAACTCGGTTACTTCCGGCTGTAATACTCGCATCTTGGCACTCGACAAGTATGCTCTGTAGTTAAGAGGAAGCAATATTAATTTGATAATGATGGTTAATACCAAAATGACGATGCCAAAACTTAAGCCAAAATTTTTCAGCCAATTAAAAACAGGGATTACAATAAATCGGTTTATCCAACCTAAAATTCCCCAACCGAGTTGTATTGACTTTTCATAATCGCGGTCAAATGATTTTAAGGTGCTGTAATGATTGGGCCCAAAGTAATAGGCCATCGCAAACGACTCGTCTGGCTTGCGGTTATAAGGAATACGCATGTTGGCTTTCATCGTGCGCACTTTGTCTTCGCTTTCAAAGTCAGTATAGGTTGCAACTTGCGCATTTTCAAAAGATTTCTCAGCATATAAAATGCTTGAAAAAAAATGCTGCTTAAACGAAATCCACTTTATTTTTTCATTCAAGCTTTCTTTTTCGTCTTCTGTTTCAGAAAGGTAATCGTTTTCGCCATTTGAGTAAACATAGTTGATGGTCGAATACTGCCTCTCTCCTTTGGCTTTGCGCTCAAGGCGCGGCAGCGTTGCATTCCAATCCATTTCGAGATAGGAGGTGTTGGCAGCTATCAGGCTTTGCATGTTATTCATCCTGATACTGTACTTCAATTCATAACTATTTCCTGCAAGAGAATATTCATAATCGATTGATCGATTATTACCAGCATCTATTCGCAAAACCAGGGTCTTGCTTGCATTTCCTTCAACAGCAAACCCGGGACCTTGGGGTGCAAAAAACAAATCGGTGGTATTAATACTTCTGTTCTCGCTAAAAAAATTAATTCCTGTAGCTGTAGAATCCTTTTCATACAGGTAGAGTGGCTTACCATCATAGGTCTTGGTATTCTTTAGCTCTACTTGCTTTACATATCCACCTTTGGTAGTTAAGGTAACAATTATTTTTTCATTTTCGATTACGATGTCTTTGGCTTGACCTGTTGACGAGGTTGCAAACGCGCCAAATTGAGAAAGGTTTTGATCAGCCACAACGCTATCAGATGATGATATAACGTTGGAATCAACCTTATTGACTACCACTTGATTGGCCAAACTATCATTTGCCTTTCTCTTTGCAAAACTTGCTATTGAGTCCTGCTGCCCGCGATAGGCTTCCTGTTCTTCTTCTGTAGGTTGATTATAATAGGTGTATCCAATAAGTACAACAATTATCAAAACAAAACCAATGATGGTATTCCTGTCCATTCTTATTTAGTAAAATTTGGGGCTGCAAATATATCAGAAGATGTACAGTAATTTTAAAAAAGAATAGGTTATGACAGGATATACTTAAAATGCCAAAGCGCCACCTGGCAGTGGCGCATTTGGACTAAATTCAATCTTAACCCCTTAAAATCTGACACAAATATACATTGACCGATTCCATCAATTGTCATATAATTGTCAATTGAAAAAAGCGAACATAATTTTAACTTATTCATGCTCTTTGACGAAACTTACAATACTATAGAAAGCAGCACAGAAGGCTTGTTTCGAGACCGTGGAAGTAAGTTTATGAGTTATTTGTTCCCTATTAAAACAGAACTTGATTTTAAACAATCACTTAGCGAAATTAAAGAAATACACGCCAAAGCAAATCATCATTGCTATGCATGGAGGTTGACACCTTCAAGAGCCCTGTATAAAATAAATGACGATGGCGAACCAACAGGAACTGCCGGAAAGCCCATACTAAACCAATTACTTAGTAAAGACCTTACAGATTGTGCAATCATTGTGGTTCGATATTTTGGAGGCACTTTGCTGGGCGTGCAGGGCCTCATTCATGCTTACAAAGAAGCTGCAACCGATGCGATTACAAGTGCTACCATTATTAATAAAGAGATTACAGCAAACTACACCATTCAATTTAGCTATGAGCTAATGAATGAAGTAATGCGTAGACTGAAAAATTATAATGCAACTATTACTTCAAATAAAATGGAAGAAGATTGCTGCCTTACTTTTACCGTTGGCCGTAAAAATGAAAACGCCCTGATTGATGACTTTCAGCAGAACTATTTATTTAACGGCAAGCTAAACTTCTTATACACCTAGCAAGTATGCACTTAGTAATAGATGCCGGCAACACGCATGTAAAATTGGCCTTGTTCAATAAAAGTGGAAAGCGATACGGAAGTATTAAGCTGATTGATTTTGATTATAAGTTACTAACAAACTATATTCAAAGCATATCAAAAATTGAATCAACTATTTATTGCAGCGTCAGATCAGACGATGGCAGGTTTATCAAGTTTCTTCAATCCAACTACCCTACCCATGTATTGGATATTAAGAGTAGACTCCCTTTTGTAAATAAATATAAAACCCCAAACACGCTAGGTAAAGACCGCATAGCAAACATTGCTGCCGCTTCGCAACTTGCAGGCAATGTATTGGTAGTAGATGCTGGCACATGCATCAAATTTGATTTGCTCGAAAAAAACAAGAGCTATTGTGGTGGCTCCATTCATCCCGGAATACGCATGCGGTACAAAGCTTTAAATCATTTTACAGGAAAGTTACCTTTAATTGAATTTATTCCGAAAAAAATAAACACGAACAAATTAATTGGAACCAGCACCGAAGCATGCTTAAATACAGGAGTTGAACTTGCCATTATATTGGAAGTAGAAGCAATAATTGCCAGGTATAAACAGAAATTCCCAAATCTGATAACTATAATAACAGGAGGCGATCTGCGTTTTTTTTCACAGCAAATCAATTTTACATTTGCTGCCCGCGATTTTACATTGCAGGGCTTATATCAAATCTTAAAATTAAACAGTTGATGCAAAAAATAATAGTTGGTGCTTTATTACTTTTAATTGTAACAAAAGCAGAGGGGCAGGTAGGCACCGTATCTCCATATTCACGATTTGGTATAGGCGAATTGCAATTTAACGGCTATGCTGCACAATTGGGCTATGGGGGCGCAGGCAGTGCTATGTGTGATTCGTTGCAAATGAATTTTCTAAACCCTGCCAGTCTTTCGGCCATGAAAATTACATTGGTTGACGCTGCACTAAATACAAGCCTTACAGGCTTAAGCACTTACAATAAAAAAACCTTAAAGAGCGATGCCGCATTCAATTACTTTGCTATTGGATTTCCGGTAAGCCGCAAACATAACATTGGAGCAAGCTTTGGACTTATACCCTACAGCGCCAGAGGTTACAACCTGAAATATTATAGCATTGACCCCCAAGGCAATAAAGCCATACAAACCTATGAAGGCACGGGAAGTTTAAGTCGCTTCTTTATTGGATCCGGATTTCGACCGCTACGTAATTTGCATATTGGTGCCAATGCATCTTATTTATTTGGCTCCTTACAAAAACTTCATAGCACTAGTTATGAAACACGATCACTTGTTTTTAGCAGAGATATAAGCAACTCTTCTATTGGCGATTTTTTATTTGATGCGGGAATAATTTACAACAACGATACCCTACTAAGTTACACTAAGCGAAAACGAGAAAAACCTTCGGGGCCAAAAGATACGATACCTCGATACCAGGTTATAAAAAAGCACTTTTCCTTTTCATTATCAGCAGCGTCAAGCCTTGGGGCAAAGGTAAAAAGTACCAATGACCGTGTAGTGCAAACCTATACGGAATTAGATGGCAGCATTACTATTTTTGACACTGTAAGCTATTCGCCTCCGGTTACTGGCAATACCACCTTGCCTCCTTCTTATCGTTTCGGATTTAGTTTGCGCGACCCTTTGCTTTGGAATTTTATGGTCGACTATAGCATTCAAGATTGGAGCAAACTAGATGCATTTGGCATTAGTGATAAGTTATCTAATTCGACCCGGGTTTCGGCAGGTTTCGAATTTGTGCCCAAGTACAATTCAACGCGTTACCATCAAAGGATTGCATATCGCATTGGCGGTCGTTACACACAAAGCATGTTCAGGTTCAATAATCAACCAATTGATGATTATACCTTAACCATTGGCATTGGGCTTCCTATAAAGAAAGATGCAGTAACTGCAGCATATGCTACTAGTTTTTCGCGCATCAACCTGGCTTTTGAGTTTGGACAAAGGGGAACCACCCAAAACAATCTGGTACAGGAAAAATATTTTCGTTTCCATATAGGAGTTAACTTATGTGAGCGTTGGTTTAATCCGCGTAAGTACGACTAATAACTTGCTATGAGCCTGCAAAAATTAAATATCTACTTGTTTTGGTTGAGCCTCACTTTACTTCATAGCTGCAAGGACGATGTAGCTAAAGTAGAAATAAGCACCCCAATTGATAGCCTGCCAACTGAGACCGCGGTTGATATTATCATTGACTACAACGACTCTTCGCTGCTTAAAGCACGTATAGCATCACCGTTAATGAATAACTACCTGAATCGCGAAATTCCATACCTTGAAATGCCTAATGGTGTAAAAATGGAATTTTTTGACGACAGCCTCAATGTGATGAGTACACTTACGGCCAATTATGCAATACGCTATGAACGTGAGAAGAAAATGGAAGCCCGAAACAAAGTGGTGGTAATAAATAAGAAAGGTGATATGTTGGAAACCGAAAGGTTGGTTTGGGATGAGAATACATCGAGCTTTTACAGCGATAAGCATGTAAAAATAACCACCGGAGAGGAAATTATTGAAGGAGATGGTTTGGAAGCAAATGAAGATTTTACACGTTATAAAATTAAAAAGGTTACCGGTATATTTGCCGTTCAAAAATAAATGAAACCATTTAGGGAATATTCCTGGCTTGGATTGGCACTTTTTGCCGGACTGCTTTGTGTTTATAAAACACTCTTAAGTTCATGGCAGGAAGGCGCCTGGTTTATACCTTTTGTTTTTATCGGAATAATTTTATTTTTCAGACGCAGGCAACAACGGCAGGATGTAGAAATGCGCAAGTATTATAAAACTGATAAGCAACAGGATTAAACGTGCAGTTATTCCCTCCAACCAATTTACTTATTGATGAGCTACAGCAGATAAAATTGCAATGTGCTACCCATGCTTTAATGCAACGCACTATGCAAAGCATAGCAGATGTGCAGCCCATCAGCGACTTCGATCTTATTTGTCACCATCTTTTGCTAGTTAATGAATTTAAAAAGCTCCTTGTTAATGGCGATCAGTTTCCATCTGACAACTACTTAGATATTCACCGCGAACTCAAGTTGCTTGAACTTGAGAACTCCACATTAGCAGCTTCCCGGTTTTAAATATTGCAGCTATAACCGCTACCTGCCGCGATATATTTCACTTTTTTTCTTCAAGGACCACCGCCTACCATACGTTAGCTACCATCATTCAGAATTCAGCCTATGAAAAAGAAATTATTGAAATTATTTTCAGAGTTTTTGATACCAATGGAATTATTAAAAGTAATGCATCGCCAGAACTTGCATCAATAAGAAGAAGTTTGTCTAAAAAGCGGAGCGAAGGAGAACATCAATTCATTACGTTATTAGGCAAATACCGGAAAGCCGGATACACCAGCGAAACTGAGGAAAGTATGCGCAATGGCCGCAGAGTAATCGCCATCTATGTCGAATATAAACGAATAATTCCCGGCATTATTCACGATACATCCACCACTGGTAAAACAGTTTATTTAGAGGCTGAGCAACTTATTCCCATTAACAATGCCATTACCGGACTTGAAGAAGAAGAGCGCCACGAAATTCAACGTATACTGAAATCGTTAACAAAAGAACTACAGGGATACCGTTACCGGATTAATGAATATTACAACATTTTGCTTCAGTTTGATTTTATACAAGCCAAAGCACGCTATGCAACGGATATTAATGCCTCATTACCAGTTATAGTTAATGACCCGCAGATAGATGTAAAACAAGCGGTGCATCCCCTGCTCTACTGGCAAAATAAAAAAATAAAAAAACAAACCATTCCATTTTCATTATATCTGAAAAACAAAAACCGGATACTGGTGATAAGCGGTCCAAATGCAGGTGGCAAAACGGTTTGCATGAAAACTGTTGCCTTGTTGCAATTGATGCTGCAAAGTGGTTTCTTAGTAAGTTGTGAACCCGAAAGCACCTTTGGCATTTTTTCGAAGTTAATGATAGACATTGGCGATTCGCAAAGTATTGAGTACGAATTGAGCACCTACTCATCCCGACTACAAAAGATGCGCGACTTTTTGCAGTATGCCGATGCTGGAAGTTTATTCATTATTGATGAATTGGGGACTGGCACCGACCCGCAACTTGGTGGTGCACTTGCCGAAGCCATTTTGGAAAAACTAAATGAATACAAATGCATTGGTATAGTTACCACCCATTTTTTAAACCTTAAAATACTGGCAGATAAAACCGAAGGATTAATTAATGGTAACATGTTGTTTGACCCAGAAAAACTTGAGCCACGATACAAACTTACAGTAGGAAAACCCGGCAGCAGTTATACCTTTTTGGTAGCTGAACGAAGCGGGCTCGACAAAATTATTATCGAAAATGCTCGAAAAAAAATTCCAAAGCAAAATGTCTTGCTCGAAAATATGCTTCGAGAAGTAGAAGAGCAAAAAAACTATGTTGACCGTAAGGCCAAAGAAATATCTGATGCAGAAAAGGCATTGGACGAGTTGTTGGAGAAATACAACAAACTGCTTGAGCAGGGCGAAACCGGACGCAAACAATTTGAACAACGAATTAAGGAAGCTGAATTAACGTTGGTAAAAAAATTTGATGCCCTAATCGTAAAGTTTGTTAACGAATGGAAAAGCACTAAAGATAAAAAGGCTGTATTACAAAAGTATCAGCGACTATTTGGGCAGCAAAAAACTGAAATCAAAAAAACCGAAACCAAAGCCGAAGCAGTTTTAAATAAAAAATATTTGGACATGCTGAAGCCCGGGCTAAGGGTTTTGCTTAAAGGAGGAAGAGTGGCAGGGACAATTGAATCGATGGAAGGTAATAAAGTAGTGGTAATATTTAATGGATTTAAAACTTCGTGTCTGGCCCAAAACCTTGTTCCCGAAACAGAGGTTAACGTAAGTGGCAAGGGTAAGAACTAAAAAGGCCATCATTTCTGATGGCCTTTTCATAAACTTTGCAGTTGATTAGTCAATTGAACATTCAACCAATCCGCTTTGATCACCTTTGTCACAAGTTTCTTCAGCATTCTTCTTTGTATCCTTAATAGTAGTTGAAGCAGAACTTGTTATTCCTAACAATGTAGTTTTGCAAGTACAAGTGTACTCCTTCTTACATGAAGCAAGAAATGCGATTGCTGCGAAAGCGATAATTAATTTTTTCATCTTTTTTGATTTTAATTTAAATTAAATTTAATTTTTAACGGGTGCAAATGTATATTTTATTTTGACTGTGCAATACAAATCATCTATTTTTTTTAACCAACCTTAATATGTTGATAACCATCGCATTCCAGCTAAATCTATGCTTCAATTGTTCAATATTTTCCACAAAAAAACCTTCTTCCCTGTTTTCATAAAACCGGGCAATGGCTTTTGCAATTTCGGCAACCTCCACTTGGGTTACGTAACCAGCTTTATTATTCGGTACAATTTCGGCCAAACCACCTACATTGGTAACTAACATGGGCTTATTAAAATGATAGCAAATTTGCGTAACTCCGCTTTGCGTTGCATGTTTATAGGGTTGCACCACCAAATCTGCTGCGCAGAAAAAATATTTGACCTGCTCATCGCTGATAAAATCAGTACGTAAAATTATTCTATCAGTAAGGTTAAGTCTTTCTATTAGTTCCAGATATGGCTTACTGTCCGAATAAAATTCTCCGGCAACTATAAGTTTGCAATTTGTTTGAATAACCCTCTTATCTGCCATGGCATTAAGTAACAGGTCGAGCCCTTTATAATCTCTGATGAAACCAAAAAACAGAAGATAGCTTTGATTAGCATCTAATCCTAAAAATTGTTTTGCCTCATTCTTACTAACTGCATCACCAAAATTATCAAACAATGGATGTGGATTGAGAATACAGATTTTTCACTTTCAAATTTCCCTAAATCTTTTTGAACTGACTCGCTCATGGCCACAAAGGCATCGCTGCACTTCAAAAAATATTTAGTAAACATAACATCACCCGGTCGTGGTTCATGAGGAATTACATTATCCAGTATGGTTACAATGGTTGTTTTTTTGTTGCATTTCACAATGCGACCAATGGTACCAAAACAAGGACCCATAAAAGGAAGCCAGAATTTGAATATCAATAAATCAGGGTTCAGTTTTTTTAGCTCCAGGCCAACTCGTATCCAATTAAAAGGATTAATGCTGTTTACCTTTTGCTTAATTGATAAATGAGAAGGTGGAGGCGAATCGCTAAACTGTGTTTTTCCCGGAAACAAAAAACCCGGGTATTGCAAACTGAAGGTGTAAATCTGAACCGTATGCCCTAAATTTTGAAATTCAGTGGCTAGTCTTTCATTATACGAAGCAAGTCCACCGCGAAATGGATGAGCGCTACCCAATATAACTACATGCATGGAGGTGCTTATTTAATTCGTTTTTCAATTTGATAATTGTTGCGGTTGGCACCAACACGTGAAATTAATTCGCCCAGAAAGCCGGCAAGAAAAAGCATAGAACCCAAAACCATACAGGTAAGTGAGAGATAAAACGAAGGCCTTTCGGTTAGCATACGTGCATTCTCATTGGTAAAATAAACCGTATATAATTTGTTTAAACCCAACATAAGTGTAAACATAAATCCAATGGCAAACATCAGTGTACCTAAGGTGCCAAACATATGCATAGGGCGCTTGCCAAACTTGCCAACAAAAAATATGGTTAGCAAATCAAGAAAACCATTAATAAACCTTTCTAACCCGAATTTAGTAACACCATACTTACGTGCCTGATGTTGCACTTCCTTTTCTGCAATTTTGCTAAAGCCTTGCCACTTGGCTATTACAGGTATATATCGATGCATTTCTCCATATACCTCAATATTTTTTACCACTTCTTGCCTGTACGCTTTAAGGCCGCAATTAAAATCATGCAGGTTATATATGCCGCTCATTAGTTGAGTGGTCTTATTAAAAAGTTTACTTGGAATAGTTTTCATTAGCGGGTCGTAGCGCTTGCGTTTCCAACCCGATACTAGGTCATACTTATCTTGTGCAATCATGCGATACAATTCTGGAATCTCATCCGGACTATCCTGCAAATCGGCATCCATGGTTATGACCACCTCACCTTGGGCCGCTTCAAAGCCCTTTTGTAAAGCTGCACTTTTGCCGTAATTGCGCCTGAATTTAATACCTCGTATTTGATTGTTGGCTGTTGCTAATTCTTCTATTACTTGCCACGACTTATCGGTGCTTCCGTCATCTATGTAAATAATTTCATAACTGAAATCATGTTTCTCCATCACTCGGTTTATCCAATCGGTTAATTCGGTTAAAGATTCATCTTCGTTGAATAAGGGTATAACAATTGAAATGTTCATTATATAAGATCATTTGAAGGGTTAATAGGTTCTTGTTTTTTAAACACTGCCGAAGATATAAGCACAATGATTAAACCGCCCAATAATTTGTTTAAACATTCGCCCTGCACAACTGCACCAGGTGTAAGCTTTTCAGCTTCAGATATAGACTTCTCAGCCAGTTGGCTCATAATACCCATATCGCTTAGTTTTTGAAATTGATCGAGGGTAAACTGCTTGTAATTGTTAAAAATATCAGGCCGCAAAAATCCAACATATAAATACAAGAGTAAACAAAACATAAGAGAAGAAAATACCACCGTATATAAACCAACTTGAACTGCCTGCCCATAGGTTATCGAACCTTTGAGTTGTTGATCACGATAATTTTTTTGCGAATAACAAATAAAAGCAATAAACACCGGAGTACCAAGTAGTGAAATATTACCCATTGGGTTATCTGTTATAAAACTGAGGATAACAAACAGCCCAAAACCGGCCAAAGCATATAATGTTGCATACTTAATACAGTGCTTTAATAATTCTGAATTGTTCAAGAGCTTGTTAAATTAAATTGAGCAAACCTAAAAAAATACTTTGGCAATTATAGATGCGATCTAAAATTTATGCTTAAACAATGCTTAAATAGTAAAAACACCATTGCCGGAGGGTAATGCTTGCTGCTTATTTCCTTAGATCATAAAATAATAAAATGACCCGGTTGGACTACTTTCGAAAAATAAGTAAGTCAAATAATTTTGATTCGATAAATTGATTCTTACTTTTGCCCCGGGTAAGTCTTATACGACCAGCTCCTGCTAACCTCCCCAGGCCGGGAACGGAGCAAGGACATGCGGTTGTAGCGGTGCGATGTAAGTAGCTTACCCATTTTTTATTGGTTGTCGTTGTTCCTGATACTTATAATGTTGGCTTCATTCCTATCAATCGCTGTTAATTAAGCTCAGTGTATTTCTGATTCACCCCTTTAAACCTACCTCATATATAATGAAGTAGCTAGTATAAAAATCAATACTTTAAACCAAGAATAATTGTAATATGTTATTTTTTATTGACACAGCAAACCTTGCACAAATAAAAGAAGCCAATGACCTTGGCGTACTTGATGGTGTAACCACCAACCCATCGCTCATGGCTAAAGAAGGAATTAAGGGCGAAGAAAAAATCAGGCAACACTATATAGATATATGCAACATTGTTGATGGCGATGTAAGTGCAGAAGTTATCAGCACCGATTTTGCCGGTATTATAAAAGAAGGCGAAGCATTGGCTGCCTTACACAAAAATATTGTTGTAAAAGTACCGATGATTAAAGAGGGAGTAAAAGCATTAAAATATTTCTCAAAAAAGGGAATTCGAACCAACTGCACCCTTGTTTTTTCTGCAGGGCAGGCATTGCTGGCAGCAAAGGCTGGTGCAACGTACGTTTCACCATTTCTAGGAAGGTTAGATGATGTAAGTACCGATGGCATGGTATTAATAGAGGATATACGCACCATTTATGACAACTATGGATTTAATACAAAAATATTGGCAGCATCTATTCGCCATCCTATGCACATTATTCAGTGCGCTAAAATCGGTGCCGATGTGGCCACCTGCCCATTAAATGCTATAACTGATTTATTAAAACATCCATTAACGGATATAGGGCTGGCCAAATTCCTGGCAGACGCAGCCAAGTAAATTAAATACCTTCTTCCTTTATATAAAAGGATTCGAATCGTATGCAAAAAACAGTTCAAACACGCCTTGGCAATTTTCTTTATGAAAATTGCTTTCCGGTTTACAATATTATTTACCCTTACTTTAAGTTCAAACAAGATGCTCACGAAATTGAACTTCTGAATGAAAATATCAAAAAGGGCGACATCGTTTGTGATATAGGAGCAAATATTGGGTTCTATACGAAAATAATTTCAAGGCTTGTAGGAATCAAAGGGTATGTGCATGCCTTTGAGCCTGACAAAAAAAACTTTGAGTACCTGCAACGCAATTGCTTTTCCTTAGCAAATGTTTCGCTTAACCCCAATGCTGTTAGCGAGCAAAATGGAACGGTAACTGTATACGTTTCTGACTTCTTGAATGTGGACCATCGAACCTATGAGCCCGAATCGTATAAAACAAAGTACGAAATGCCTTGCGTGAGCATAGATAGTTATTTGCAAAGAAATAAGAAAGTTGATTTTATAAAAATGGATATTCAGGGATTTGAAATGTTTGCCCTGAAAGGGATGAAACAATGCCTTGAGTATAATCATCAAATAAAATTACTTTCAGAATTATGGCCTTATGGTTTACAAAAATCAGGCAGCAGTGTAAAGGAATTCGCTGACTTTTTATTCCAACTAGGCTTTCAAATTTTTTTGTTTACAGATGGCGAGCAAAAACTTATGAGTATGCAAGACTTGCTGGCTTTACCTGTACACGAAGAAAAATATTTCAACATCTACGTTAGGCGAATGGAAAGTGCCTAATTGTTGAAATATGTTATCATTGCCCCCGTTTTCATAAAACGCTATACTTTTCTAACAGTGAATAAGAAAGAATATTTTGATCAGATTGCCGGCAACCGGGTTAAAAATCGCAAAAGTCACCGCTATTATTGGGATGACATTACTAAGTATTGCAATTATTTTTCTCACGAAAATTATTCGGTTCTTGAAATTGGATGTGGCACAGGAGAATTGATTCACGAAATTAACGGAAAAAATAAAACCGGAATAGACTTTAGCGCTAACATGATTGAGATTGCCAAATCGCAATTCAAGGATGTGGACTTTCTTGTAATGAGTGCCGAAGACATTCAACTTGATCAAAAATTTGATTTGATAATTCTATCAAATCTAATAGGCTATGTGGATGATGTGCAGCAGGTATTTGAGCAACTTCACCGAGTGTGTCATCAATACACAAAAATAATAATCACCTATTACAGTTATCTATGGGAACCCGTTATAAAATGGGGAGAGCGATTGGGAATTAAAACCAAAACACCGAATCAAAACTGGCTGTCGCAACAAGACATTCGTAATTTGCTCGAACTGTCCGGCTTTGATGTTTATCGCAGAGTAAATTCAATGTTGTTACCTTTTCGCATACCGCTTCTTGCCCCATTGTGCAATAAGATATTGGTACGTTTACCAATATTCAAATTCTTTGCATTAAATATGTATTCGTTTGCAAAGCCCAAGCATGAAACCGAAAAAAATTTGGATGAAAAATATTCTGTATCGATTGTAATACCTGCACGAAACGAAGCGGGCAATATTGAAAATGCCATTACACGGATGCCCAAATTCAGCAAACACCAGGAAATAATATTTATAGAAGGCAATAGTACCGACAATACCTGGCAAGTGATACAGGAGATAAAGAAAAAATATGAGGGCCAATATGATATCAAGATAGGACAACAACCTGGTAAAGGAAAAAATGATGCAGTAAAAACCGGATTTGCAATGTCGACCAGCGATATACTAATGATACTAGATGCTGACCTTACCGTTCCACCTGAAGACCTGCCAAAGTTTTACAATGCTATTGCCAGTGGACAAGGCGATTTTATTAATGGCTCGAGGCTTATCTATCAAATGGAAAAAGAAGCCATGCGCTTTTTAAACCTGCTTGGAAACAAATTCTTCTCATCTGCTTTTACATGGTTGCTTGAGCAACCATTTAAAGATACACTGTGTGGTACTAAGGTAATCTTTCGCAAAGACTACGACAACCTGGTTATCAACCGGAAATTTTTTGGTGACTTCGATCCCTTTGGCGATTTCGATTTGATATTTGGTGCATACAAATTAAACATGCGCATTGTTGAAATTCCAATTCGCTATCGCGAAAGGACCTATGGCGACACAAATATTTCGCGTTTTACACATGGCCTTATTCTACTACGCATGTGCATGTTTGCAGCCAAAAAAATAAAGTTTATTTAACTTGCAGTGAGTTAGCCTAAGGCAATTCACTATTCATAGTAGAACCACGGAGCTGTTTGCAGGGTTAGTGCCTCTTACCCCTACTGCTTCACCATTTTTCCACTCAACAGCTTATCTTCTAATTTAACGGTGTATATATACGTTCCCGGAATCAGATAATTTCCATCTACAAAATAGATGTAGGTATTTTCTCCTCTTTTTACCGGCTTTATCTTATTTATAAGCTGTCCGTTGGCATTATAAATCTCAAGCAATGGCTTCCGAGGCAAATCAGCAGTGAGTGTAATGGAGGTAAAGTCTGAAAATGGGTTCGGAGCATTTTGCGCTATAGCTGCCAATTCAATTTCGGGTTGCAGCCCATCACGTTTATGCAATAACTCATGACCATAGGTACACGCATCAGGCAGATTGCGCAAGGTATTGGGATGAACCTCCATGTAATTTATATTTTTGGCATAGGCATATTCAAAAAGAAATTTTAACGAATCGTGTAACGCAGCCGATGGGTTGCCAAAGTATTTAAACGAAACCTGTAAGCCACCTTGCGCACCATTAAACATGGCTGTATCAATTAATGAAGGCACAAAGTTTTTCGAAAAAGCATTCCATTGTATCATCATTCGTTTACTGCCACTGTTAACAGCTTTATTAATTAATCGGGCAGCAATGCTCTGATTATTTTTATGAATAATATTTCCTTCATTACTAATAAGTGGAAAACTATAAGGGTCGGGCACCATAGGCACATCCAGCGGCTTGTCTTTAAAAAGCTTGATGTATTTTTTTAATATTAATCCATAAGCATCCATCACTTTGCTTGGGCGATAGCCTGCCGCGAGCCAGATGTCGTGCGCATTGGTAGTGGTGTCGTTGCCATTGGTTTCGTACACCAATCGTGGCAGTGCAAGCTCTGCTGTATAATTATTTATGCCACATACCTTTATTTGAGCTACTGTATTATAGGTAGCTGTATCGGCATTAAGCACACTTTTTAATTCTTCTAAAAATTGAAAATAATATTTCAGAAACACACCATCCCAGGGTGGTGCCATTACTACGTTAATTAATTTTTCTCCTTCGCCCCGATACGTAATTTCTTTAAACGAAAGTTTTTCTGCGCCTTCAGTAAAAAGCCAGGCAGGAGTTCCATTGCCAGCAGTAACAGCTATACATACTTTTTTGCCATGCTGGTGTGCCGTATGTATATTGCTTAGTAAAGCCTGAAAATTGTACACGTTTGGAGCCGTATGCAACGCTGACCATTTATAGCGACATACATAACCATCTGCCTGCTCGTAGGTCAGCAAATCAGATGAAATAGAACCATTCAACGAATCATTCAATATGTATAATCCGGTAGGATGCTGAATTACCTGGGCGGCTATATTGTTAATAAGCCCAAGCCATAGTATTAGCAGAATATGTGTGTGGCGGTACATGAATAGAAAAAGGGCTGCTAAGTTAATAAAATAATTGCCATATTTTACCTAACATTAATTTATCTATCAACTATAGGCCTATATGTAGGGTGGTAACAATTTAGTTGATCATTGCCCAGCATTTCGCTGCATTGTAAGACACCTTCGAAAACAGGAGCTTTAACCCCTTGCTCCAACTTTTTATTAGATATAAAAACTTGTGCCTCATCCCATAAACCATCCTCCATAAAACTTTGTAATAGTGCTGCACCTCCCTCTACCATAAGCGAGTGAATATGGCGGTTATACAAATCGTCTAAAATATTCTTAATTGAAATTCTATCTCTCTCCCAAATAACCATTTCTGCATTTGGTTGGTTAATAGATGCCATGCTTGTATATACGATGGTATTTCCTGATTCTTGAAAAACATTTGCTTGAGAAGGAATGCGCAGATTTTTGTCAATGATAACCTTGACCGGATTATGGCCATGCCAGTTACGTGTGGTCAATTGAGGATTATCATCTATAATTGTTTGTGTTCCTGCCATTATCGCTTGTATGGAAGCCCGCCATTTATGCACAAGCATTTGCGAAATCTGATTGCTAATCCATTCTATTTTACCTTTTTGCCGCACATCAGGTGCAATAAATCCATCAGCAGATTGCGCCCATTTTAAAATTACATACGGACGCTTCAATTTATTTGCCGTAAAGAAAAATCGGTTAATCTCATAGCATTCTCGCTCGAGCACTGATTTTGTAACATGCACTCCCGCATTGCGCAACTGCGCAATTCCTTTTCCATTTACCTTATCCGAATTATCGGTAATACCTACCACAACATGACCTATTTTATTTTTTATTATGAGGTCGGAACAAGGCGGTGTTTTTGCAAAATGTGAGCAAGGCTCTAACGAAACATATAAAGTAGATGCGGGCAATAGCGATTCATCATGCACGCTTTGTATACAATTAACCTCTGCATGTGCCTTTCCGAATTGTTGATGATACCCCTCACCTATAATGCGGTCTTTGTAAACCAATACTGCACCAACCATTGGATTGGGGGCAACATGGCCTTCGCCCAACTTGGCAAGTTGAAGGCATCGCCTCATATATTTTTCGTGATTTGTCACAGGAATGGTTTATTTGCAAAAATACTTTGCGAAGGAAAATAAAAATTAAGAATTGACACTATCAGAACAATACAAAGAATGCATCAGCAGATTAAGCGCTAGCTATGAAAAACATGAGGCCGAGAGTATATCACGCATCTTATTTTGTCATATACTTAAATGCAATTTTTCTGAATTGACCCTTGCACTTAATGCTGCGTATTCGCCTCTTCTTATAGCTGAAGTAGAACAATGCATGCAACGGTTGCTTAATCATGAACCAGTTCAATATGTAACCGGAGTTGTATACTTTGATAATCTCAAGTTATATGTAAATAAACATGTGCTTATACCTCGGCCAGAAACCGAAGAGCTAGTAATAAAGATAAACGGCTTACTCAAAAACATAACTCAGCCTTATGTAATAGACTTTTGTACCGGCAGCGGCTGTATGGCACTTGGTATCAAACATCAACTAAAATATGCCAATGTTGTGGGCATTGATATTTCGCCAGAAGCCATACATGTTGCCTTAGAAAATGCACAATTAAATAAATGCCAGATAGATTTTTTTGTTGATGATATTTTTAATTACGGCAATAAGCTTAAGGTTGCTATGCAAAACGCAAATGTGTTTGTTAGCAATCCCCCTTATGTAACAATTGACGATAAAGAGTTGATGCATAAAAATGTTCTTGATTACGAACCCCACCTTGCCTTATTTGATTATAGCAACGATTCCTTATCCTTTTACAGGCAATTGGCAACACTAATGAAACAGGCCCCCAAGCTGCGTTTGGCGGCATTTGAGATAAACGAAAAAAAAGGAAAAGAAATGCTGGAGTTGTTTTCAAATCAAGGATTTGAAAATTGTAAAATCGAAAAGGATATTGTTGGCAAAGAGCGCTTTATTATTATTCAATGTAATAATGAATTAACAACTAATTTTTAAACATATCCAAAGAAGTACTGAATTAAAAAAAAGCTCGCTATGAAAAAAGAAGAAGCACAAAAACGGATTGAATATCTAAGTAAAATAATTGAAGAGTATAATTATCATTATTATGTTTTGTCAGAGTCATTAATAAGCGATTATGAATTCGATCGCTTGCTCGAGGAGTTACTGCAACTAGAAAAAGATTACCCTGAACTTGCTTTGCCCGAGTCGCCTGCGCAGCGCGTAGGCGGCACTGTAAGCAAATCGTTTGCTACTGTAAAGCATAAATATCCAATGCTCTCGTTGGGTAACACTTATTCGGAAGATGAATTGCGTGAGTTTGACAACCGTATTCGCAAATCAATAGGCGACCAATTTGAATATGTGTGCGAATTGAAATATGATGGTGTAGCCATAGGAATTACTTATGTAAATGGGGTGCTTACCCAGGCTGTTACACGAGGCGATGGCGTGGAGGGCGATGATGTTACCAATAACGTCAGGACTATACGCAGCATACCATTAAAGTTGCACAAAGGCGATTATCCCGAAACTTTTGAAATACGTGGAGAGGTATTAATGCATCGTTCTACCTTTGATAAAATAAATGCAGAGAAAATCGAAATAGGTGAAGCACCGGCAGCTAATCCACGCAATTTTGCCAGTGGCACACTTAAGTTACAAGATAGTGCCGAGGTGGCTCGAAGAAAATTAGATTGCTTCCTGTATGGGCTGTATGGTGATAACTTAACTATACACTCGCATTACGATAGTTTGCGCAAAGCAAAAGAATGGGGTTTTAAAGTTTCTGACTCTTATGCAAAATGCAAATCGCTTGACGAAGTTCTTGCGTATATAAACGAATGGGAACAGGCGCGCGAACAATTGAGTTTTGATATTGATGGTGTAGTGATAAAAATAAATGACTACCGATTGCAAGATGAATTGGGCTATACTGCAAAATCGCCACGTTGGGCCATTGCTTATAAGTACAAAGCACAAAGTGCCATCACACAATTACAAAAAGTAACCTATCAGGTTGGCCGGACCGGTGCTATTACTCCGGTTGCAAACTTGCAACCTGTATTACTTGCAGGCACCATGGTAAAACGTGCATCTTTGCATAATGCCGACATCATTGAAAAACTCGACCTGCATGAACATGACTATGTGCATGTAGAAAAAGGAGGCGAAATAATTCCGAAGGTTACCGCAGTAGCCCTTAGCAAACGCAATCCTCAGGCTGCGCCTGTGCATTATATTACGCATTGTCCGGAGTGTGGCACCGAGCTCGAGCGCATTGAAAACGAAGCCAATCACTATTGCCCTAATGATAATGGATGCAAGCCCCAAATAAAAGGACGCATCGAACACTTTGCCTCGCGCAAGGCAATGAATATTGATGGCCTTGGAAGTGAAACCGTTGAACTATTAGTAGAAAAAAATTTAGTCTCCACCATTGCTGATATTTATGATTTAAAAAAAGAAGATTTGCTTGCCCTTGACAGATTTGCTGAGAAGAGTGCACAAAACCTGATTGAAGCCATTGCACAATCGCGCCAAATACCGTTTGAAAAAGTTTTGTTTGCCATTGGTATCCGCTATGTTGGTGACACTGTTGCAAAAAAAATAGCGCTATATTTTAAGAATATGAAAACACTGAGTAGTGCAACCTTTGAAGAATTGATTGCTGCACCGGAGGTAGGTGAAAAAATTGCGCAAAGTATACTGCAACATTTTTTAAACGAAAAAAACAAAACCATCATTCATCGCCTCGAAGAGGCCGGATTAAACTTTGCCATTGACGAGCAAGTGCATGCTAACCGAAGCGAAACCTTAAAAGGAATGACTATAGTAGCTACAGGTACCTTAACAAACTACAAGCGCGATGAAATTAAAGAGGCTATAGAACGCAATGGTGGCAAAGCATCGGGCAGTGTAAGCAGTAAGACCACTTTTGTTCTTGCAGGCTCCGATCCTGGTCAGAATAAAATTGATAAAGCGAATGAGTTGGGAATAAAAATTATTGATGAATCTGAATTTGAAAAAATGCTTGGCAAATAAATCTCCTTTATAGCTTTACGCAAACATTTTTTTCCTCAGTAAAAAACTTAAGCGCTTCGAAACCGCCTTCTCTGCCAACACCGCTATTTTTCATTCCGCCAAATGGTGTGCGCAAGTCACGCAACAGCCAACAATTAATCCAAACAATACCGGAATGTAACCGCGCTGCCGTGCGATGCGCGCGTGTTAAGTTTTGTGTAAAGATGGTGGCTGCCAATCCGTATTGCGTAACATTCGCATACTCGATAACTTGGTCTTCCGTATCAAAGGGCATAATCGTAACTACGGGACCAAAAATTTCTTCCAGATTTGTTCGGCAATTATATGCTAGGCCTTCAATTACGGTTGGTTCAATATAGTATCCATCTTTTAGCGGCTCTTCAAGTATCAATCTCTTTCCTCCGGTAAGAATGTCCCCTCCTTCTTGCCTGGCAAGTTCAATGTAGCTCAAAATTTTTTCCATGTGTTGTTGAGATACAATGGCACCCATGCGCGAATCGTCATTTGCAGGGTTACCAACTTTCAAGGTTTTTACCCTTGCAACAAAAGCTTTTTTTAAACTCATCGTAAATGCTGCGTTCTATAAATATGCGCGAACCACAAAGGCAAATTTCACCTTGATTACTAAAGGCCGCAGTAACTGAGGTTTTTACGGCAAGATCAAAGTCACTGTCAGCATATATGATGTTGGGATTTTTTCCTCCAAGCTCAAGCGACAGTTTTTTAAATTTTGGTGCAGCTATACGTGCAATCCACTCTCCGGTTTTGGTTCCTCCAGTAAAACTAATTACAGGAATTTTTTCATGTTCAACAATTGCCGCACCCACTTTTGTTCCAAGTCCATGCACAATATTTAATACTCCGGGTGGTAAGCCAGCCTCTATACATAATTCCGAAAGTAAGTAGGCTGTCATGGGAGTAATCTCGCTGGGTTTTGCAATTACGCAATTGCCGGATGCAAGCGCAGGCGCTATTTTCCATGTAAATAAATATAGCGGTAAATTCCAGGGCGAAATACAACCTGCAATACCAATGGGATGGCGCAGTGTGTAATTGATGGCTGTGTCTTCCATTGCATGTGCTTCGGTTGCAAGGTGAATAGCACCGGTGGCATAGAAATGAAAGTTTGCCGATGCACGCGGAATATCAACCGATTTGGCGAGCCAAATGGGTTTGCCGTTGTCAATACTTTCGGCAAGTGCGAGTGCTTCGTTTCGCTCATCTATTAAGGCCGCTATGCGCATCAATATTTTCGAACGATCAGTGACCGGCATATTGCTCCAACTTGCAAATGCTGCTGAAGAAGCATCTACAGCCATTTGAACATCACTAGCATCTGAGTCGGGCAACCTCGAATAAACTTTTCCTGTAGATGGATTGTAATTATCTAAATATGACCCCGCATTGGGAGGCACTAATTTTCCGTTTATATAGTTTGCAATGTTTAGCATCTTAATTCTTCAATTTGATGCAACGAATGTACAGCGATTGAAAAGAACAGACAACTTAAATATACTGGCAACGAAATTAATAAAATTGACTAATCATTCTAATTCGATCATGCTAAAGATTTATATTTTGAATTTACTTAAGAGATTTTTGCTAATATATAATTCAATTGATTAATCCTACTTCTGCGCGAGGCGGTTATAAATATTGCCAAGTTTTGCAGGATGCAAAAAAAAAGGCAATCAGAAAATTTGCCAAAAACAATAAGGCAAAACCTATTCAGCCTGCTAATAAAAATACAGAAAGTTTCTAAAGCACACTAACAAAGCAGCATTCCATTTCATCTACTTTCCCATTTGAAGTATTTCGCGAAAAGTATACCCTCTGTTCATTCCAATTACTATTTTAGAAATACGAACTCCTTTGGTAGCATCTGTCTTAGCGCTGTCTACCCATTTGCTATAATAATTTTGATGCGATTGAGGCATGGCATAAAATGTCTTACTAGCCATTTCATCATCGTTGAGGCATTCAACCAAATCTGCATTCAATTCATAAGCTATCTTATCGGTCATTAGCTTTACATGTACGTGTGCACCCTCACGCTTGCCAATACCTTTTCTCATTTCATTATTTACCGGCAATATAAAATCACCTTCTCCCATAGGTAAAAGCGCCACCCCTGAGATTTTAAATTTATCAATTGAACCCTTAACCCTAAACGATTTGCGTGTACCTTCTGAAATTTCGGAAGCAAGGTCGGCAGGGATTTCAATGTAGGTCCAACCGGTTTTCTCGCCCTTCTTGTCAAACTTATAAAGTACCGCTTCAAATTCAATTTGTTTGTTTTTTGTAGCCATGATATTTAATAGAATGAAGCAAAAATAAACAATGTTATTAGAGGCTGTTTAAGATATATTTATTTGTTTTACTTAAGTGATATCTTCGATTGTCTTCTTTCTTGGTTAAATTTCCAGACATTGGCACACAGTTAAGAACTGTAAAATATGGAGAGCTAATCAAAATACTCGCTCCTGTTAAACTCAAAAATAAAATTTTATACAGGCTCTTAATTAAACTTATATTTGTTTCGATAACAGAAAGTACAATTTATGAAACTCAAAACATATATACTTGTAGTAACATGTATAATGATTTATGCATCCTGTCAGCAATCAGGTGTGCAGTTAAGCAATGATACTGATATGTTGAAGTATGGCCAATCGCTATATGGCAGACACTGTATTTCGTGTCATGGTGATTCGGGAGATGCAATGCTTAATAATGCTACCAACCTTACCACCATTAAAAAAGATGTAAATGACATTGGAGATGTTATATTTCATGGTAAAAACAGCATGCCACCCTATAAAGAACTGCTTGGAGAGCCCGAAATAAGGGCAGTATCGCTCTACTGCAAAAGCTTGCAAAAATAATCCCGTTAAGCGGCATCCTTTGTGCATCGGCTGCAATCACTATATTTGCATCCCAATGCAAAAAACCGTAGCATACCATACCCTCGGATGTAAATTAAACTTTACTGACACCGCAGCCATTGCACAACAAATGCAAACTGCCGGTTATCATAAAGTAGCATTTGAACAGTCAGCCGATGTGTATATTATTAACACATGCAGTGTTACTCAAAATGCAGATTCAGAGTGCCGCAGTATTGTAAATAAAATACAACGACAAGCCCCCGAAGCTTTTGTAATAATTACCGGATGCTATGCACAATTAAAGCCACACCTGATAGCCACTATACCCGGAGTAGATATGGTAATTGGGGCGCAAGATAAATTCAGCATTGTTGAACATATTAACCGGCTTTCGAAAGACGAAACAATCGTACAGGCTTGCGAAATAACTGATGTAACTGCATTTACCGCAGCTACTTCGGGCGAAGAACGCACCCGTGTTTTTATGAAGGTGCAGGATGGATGCGATTATAGTTGCTCGTTTTGCACCATACCACTAGCGCGCGGAGCAAGCAGAAGCGATACCATTGACAACGTTATAAGCCGCATACATTCGGCAATTGAAGCCGGGGCGCAAGAGATTATTTTTACTGGCGTAAATCTTGGTGACTTTGGTATTGACCCCATCTCACGAAAAAGGACTGCTGATTTTACGAAATTGGTTTTAGCAATTGAAAAAGAAAAATTCAACTGCCGTTTTCGCATTTCATCAATCGAACCAAATTTACTTACCGATGAAATTATTGATTGCGTTTCGCAATCAACTATATGGATGCCTCATTTTCATATCCCATTACAAAGTGGCAGCAACAAGATTTTGAAACAAATGCGCAGGCGCTATTTGCGCGAATCATATGCAGCGCGTGTGGCATACATAAAACAACAAATGCCGCACTGTTGTATAGGTGTTGACGTGATAACCGGATTTCCAGGCGAAACTGATGATGACTTTATCGAAACCTATCAATTTTTAGAGCAGTTACCTGTTTCCTATCTTCATGTTTTTACTTACAGCGAACGAGATCATACCCTTGCTACTACCATAGCTGATGCGGTACCTCCCAACATCCGCAAAGCACGAACCAATAAACTCCGTTCGTTATCTCATTTAAAATATGCAGGTTTTATAGAGGCAAACCGTCATGAGACACATCGTGTGCTATTTGAAGCCGATAACAAAAACGGGCATATGCATGGATTTACATCTAATTACATAAAGGTAAAAACCAATTACAATGCTGATTTCATAAACAAGCTGATAGATTGCAACATTTCCTATATTGAGTCGAACAATGAAGCAAACATTGTATTATTGCAACCTCAATTATCATAAAATAAATACTGAATAGTGTATCCTACCGTAAGCGATCTGATTAAAGATATTTTTGGAATTAATATCCCCTTGCCCATTCAAATGTTTGGGTTTATGATGGGCCTTTCGTTTGTTGCTGCTGCTTATATACTTTACCTTGAGCTAAAGCGAAAATACAGTCAAGGACTTTTGCCATCATATACGGTTACGTATACAAAAGGAGCTGCACCTGCTATTACCGATTATTTAAGTGCCGGTTTATTTGGTTTTATTGTTGGATTTAAATTCTTGCATGGCATTTTCAATTATGCACAATGCGTTGACAATCCACAAGATTTTATATTAAGTACCGATGGCAATTGGCTGCTTGGAGTTCTATGTGCAATAGGATTTGCAGCCTATCGCTATTATGAATATACGAAGCAAAAAAATACCGAGACCGGTGAAGTTACAGAGCGGCTTCAACCACAAGTAGCAGTTAGTAATATTACAGTTACGGCTATGATTAGCGGCATTATAGGTGCCAAAATATTTCACATGCTTGAAAATCTGGACGAATTCTATCATGACCCGATTGAATCAATCATGTCATTTGCCGGATTAACATTTTATGGTGGAGCTATACTTGGAGCTGTAGGAGTAATTTGGTATACACGCAAAATTGGTCTTAAGCCAAGCATACACATTAGTGATGCCATTGTTCCCGGATTAATGCTGGCCTATTCTATTGGCCGCGCAGGTTGTCAGTTGTCGGGCGATGGTGACTGGGGAATAGATAATCTTTCGCCTAAACCATCGTGGCTCAGCTTTATGCCTGACTGGTTTTGGTCATACACCTATCCTCATAATGTAAATTCAGTTGGCGTTCCTATTGAAGATTGTGTAGGCAAGCATTGCTTTCAATTAGAAAACCCCGTTTTTCCTACTCCGCTTTACGAAGTGCTTGCTTGTTTTTTTCTTTTCCTGATTATGTGGAATGTAAGACATCGCTTGAAATATGCAGGAGTTATGACTTGCCTATATTTAATATTCAATGGCTTTGAACGTTTTTTTATAGAAAAAATTCGCATTAACACCACCTCAACTTTTGCAGGCATAACCTTTACTCAGGCAGAACTAATTTCAAGCATCATGGTACTAAGTGGCATTGCTGGTTTAATTTATATATACACCCACAAAGAGCAACAGGAGCGCGCCTTGTACAAAAATGAATCAACCACCTAACTTATGAAATTGAATTACCAACATCTGTGCGAGCAGGTGTGTAAAATTGCAAAAGATGCAGGCTCCTTTATTCGCACCGAAGCAAAGAATTTCGACCGTTCCAAAATAGAATACAAAGGGTTACACAACCTTGTTTCGTATGTAGATAAGGCCACCGAAAATATGATTATTGAAGAGCTTGACAAATTATTACCCAACGCAGCCTTTGTTGCCGAAGAGAGTTTTACTGTGCTTGACCAGTCTCTTTATAAATGGATAATAGATCCACTTGATGGCACTACCAATTTCACTCATGGACTTCCATGCTACTGTGTTAGTATTGCATTATTAGAAGGCGACAAACTGGTAGTAGGTGTTGTATATGAAGTAAACCTGGATGAATGTTTTTATACCTGGTTAGATGCCCCTTCTTATATGAACGGTGCAAGGATTTCTGTATCGTCCATCAATAAAATAAATCAATCACTTATTGCAACGGGGTTCCCATACACCGACTACAGCCGCGCATCCCCTTACATGGAAGTATTTGACTATTGCATGGTTAATTCGCATGGCCTGCGCAGACTTGGTAGCGCATGTGCCGACATTGTTTATGTGGCTATGGGTAGGCTCGAAGCGTTTTATGAATATGGTCTAAAACCCTGGGATGTGGCAGCAGGCGCATTGATTGTTGAAAATGCCGGAGGCACAGTAACTGATTTTAAAGGTGGCAACGATTTTATTTTTGGCGAAGAAATTATCACCAGCAACACGCACATACATGCTGAATTCTTAACGGTGGTTAAAGAAAAATTTGAACAGAAAAAATAAGGAAGATTCACAGAATGTTTAAAAACTTGAATTGCTTAAGCAATTCAATGTAATATTTTCCAAACCAATTCCTTTAGCAAGTCACCGTCTTCCGTTGAGATGTTGCCAACTCCTTTTGATTTGAGGTCGGTATCTCTAATCCATGAAGCAATCATACGCAATCTAGCATTATCAAAATTACGAGCAGCAGTTTGGTACTCGCTCAAAAAATAAGGAGAAATACCGGCATACTTTGCCATTTCTGCATTACCAGTTGCCGGTGCATTGGCTACCAAAAATACTTTTGTAAAATAACTATGCAAAGCACCCAGCGTAAGAACAATTGGATTTGACTTGGGATTAGCAGCAAAATAATTTGCAATTAAATTAGCCTTATAAATATCGCGCATTGCGAGTGCCTTTTGTAATTCGAAAACATTAAACTCTTTACTGATACCAACATTATTTTCAATTTCTTTGGTAGTAATAGGTTCGCCTCCTTTTATATTTATCATGAGTTTATCTAACTCATTGCTTAGCTTGTTTAAGTCAGAACCCAAATACTCTGCAAGCATGTGGTTGGCATCGGGCGATATGGTATGGTTATGTGCTTTTAGATACTGGGTTATCCATTGTGGAATCTGCTCTTCCTTCAGCTTAGCACCTTCGTATATTTCTGCTTTTTCCTTAAAGGTTTTATATAGCTTGGTGCGTTTGTCAAGCGGCTTGCTTTTAAAAACAAATACAAGCGTGGTAGTGGGTGATGGTTTTTTTAAATAATTAATTAGCGCTTCACACTCTTCCTCTTTCTTCCACGATTTTACCTCCTGCGCTTCTTTAATAATAACTGCCATGCGCGGACTTATCATAGGCATTCTGCGCGCATTGGCAATAATGCCGGGCAAGTCAATATCTTTGCCATACATTACTATCTGATCAAAATCGCGCATGCCTTCGTCAACCAAATTTTGCTCAAGGGCATCGCTCACCACATCTATAAAATAGGGCTCATCCCCTTGTAAAAGATAAACCGGAGCAATGGAGCCTGCTTTTACTTTTTTTATTAATTCCTGTCCTGTATCGGTTGCCATATTAGTTGCCTAAAAACGCAAATGTTTTACGGTGTTTCCATTATTAATTAATTCTTTGAGCGAATCGATGCCGATGGCCAAATGATTATCTACATACTTGCCAGTAACTTTTGTATCGCTCTTGGCAGTTTTTACACCAGTCGATATCATTGGTTGATCGCTCACTAACAGCAAAGCACCGGTTGGTATCTGATTGGCAAACCCGGTTATAAAAACGGTAGCTGTTTCCATATCAATAGCCATTGCTCTAAGTTTTTGCAAATAGGCTTTAAAGGTGTTGTCATGCTCCCATACTCTGCGGTTGGTAGTATAAACGGTGCCCGTCCAATAGTCCTTTTTATGATTTCGAATGGTGGTAGATACCGCCTTTTGTAAACTAAAGGCAGGTAAGGCCGGCACTTCCGGTGGAAAATAATCGTTACTAGTTCCCTCGCCTCGTATGGCAGCTATGGGCAAAATTAAATCACCTAACTTATTTTTTCTTTTCAAACCTCCGCACTTACCTAAAAATAAGCAGGCCTTAGGGCTAACCGCACTCAGCAAATCCATAATGGTTGCTGCATTTGCGCTACCCATACCAAAGTTAATGATTGAAATTCCGTTGTATGTTGCATTAGGCATTGGCCTATCCATTCCTTTCAGCGGCACATTATTCATCTCAGCAAATTTCTGTACGTAAAGCTGGAAATTGGTAAGTAGTATATACTCGCCAAAATCCTTTAACTCGGCACCTGTATAACGAGGCAGCCAGTCACTTACAATTGCGGTTTTATTATCCATATCCTTCAATTTCTTGCAAAGGAATTAATTTTCGCTGATAAATAAGGTATTCTTTAACGCTAGTATTCTTCTGTTTAATCGCGAATAAAAAATATTTTTGCACCCCAACTATTAATTTAATTATGAAAAACATATTCAAAATTCTTGCTCTGGTTTTTATTTTACTAATCGGATTTATAATCGCTATCCCATTTATTTTTAAAGGTAAAATAGCAGATACAATAAAAACAGAGGCCAACCAAAACCTGAATGCAGTATTAAATTTTTCAGATATTGACCTTACCCTACTTACAACCTTTCCAAACCTTTCGTTGTCGGTTAAGTCCTTATCCATAACGGGCAAAAACGAATTTGAAGGAGATACATTAATATATGCAGATGATCTTACCGTAAAACTCGGCCTATGGAGTGTTTTAAAAGGAAGCAATATTTCGATCAATTCCATTTCGCTTGCCAAGCCCTTTATCAATATACTTGTATTGCCAGATGGCAAAGCTAATTATAACATTACCAAAGAAGATAGCAGTGCAGCCCCGGCAACTGAATCGGGTGCTTATAAACTCAATCTTGAAAAATATGAAATTACCGATGGCCGGATTGTTTATGATGACCAAACGCTTCCTTTCAAAATGGTGCTCGATCGGGTATTTCATCAAGGCAAGGGCGACTTTACCCAAGACCTTTTTGTGTTAAGCACAAAAAGTGAGATTGCAAAAACAAGTGCATGGTATGGTGGCATAAAATACTTATCGGGAGCAAAAGCGCTGTTAGATGCAGATCTCGATATGGATATGAAAAATTTCAAATTCACTTTTAAAGAAAACACACTTACAGTAAATGACCTGCCCTTGCATGTTGATGGTTGGTTGGCCATGCCAGGCAATGATATAGATATGGATTTAAAATGGGGTGTAAATAAGAATGAATTTAGAAGTTTCATGTCACTTATTCCGGGTGTCTATTCTGCTTCGTTCAAAGATGTTACTGCATCGGGAAAATTGGCCATGAATGGTTTTGTAAAAGGAATATATAACGACAAGCAAATGCCGGGGTATGGGCTAAACCTGAATATTGATAAGGGTAATTTTAAATACCCGGGTCTGCCTCAATCAATAAACAACATGCTGGTTGATTTGAAAATAACTAATCCGGATGGAGTAACAGACCACACCATTATTGACTTGAAAAAAATGCATCTCGAAATGGGAGGTAATCCATTGGATGCTCGTTTGTACGTAACCAACCCGGTGAGCAATGCCAATATTGATGCATTCTTAAAAGGGAAACTTAATCTGGGTAGCATAAAAAACATGATTCCTCTTGAGTCAGGCACTACTCTTAATGGATTAATTGATGCAGATCTTACAGCAAAGGGAAATTATGCATCCATTGAGCAAAAAAAATATGAGGCCTTTTATGCCGCTGGCACTATACAAATTAATGACTTTAATTATGATGATAAGGCAAGCAATACATCGGCATTTATTAAAACGATGACCATGCTTTTCAATCCAAAAATATTACACTTAATAATGTAATAGCAGGAAGCAAAAAAACAACCATACAAGCTAATGGAAGCATTGATAATGTGCTTGGCTACTATTTAAAAGATGAGTTACTAAAAGGTACTTTCAACATAGCTTCGGACTATATTAACCTAAATGAGTGGATGAGCAATTCAGAATCGTCAGCACCTGCAAACGATACCACTACGCTTAGTGTAATTGAAATTCCGCTTAACCTCGATATAACTTTAGTATCAGACATTAAGAAACTATTGTACGACAAACACAACATTACCAATGTAAAAGGCACCATCATACTGCGCAACGGAATGGCCATGATGGAAAATGTAACCATGAACATGATGGATGGCACACTCAGAATTAATGGAAATTATAATCCTCAAAATCCTAAGAAACCTGCCATTGCTATGAAGATGGAAATAATAGACTGGGACCTGTTACAAACAAGTCAGGCATTTATAACGGTAAGAAAAATTGCACCGATATTGGAAAAGTGCCTTGGCAAATTCAGTACTACACTTGATGCAAGCGGAAATCTTGACCAATACATGATGCCTGATCTTACCACCTTGTCAGCTTATGGATTATTAAAATCAAAAAATGTTAAGGTGAATAATGTTGATGCGCTGTCGAGCCTTGCAAGCCAGTTAAAAATGGATCAATACAAATCACTTTCTTTAGCCAACTTAAATTTATCTTTTGATGTTGCCAACGGGCGTATAAGTGTGAAACCATTTGAGACAAGCCTTGCCGGTACTACTGCCAAAATTCAAGGATCGTCAGGTATAGACCAGAGTTTGGATTATACCATGAATTTGGCTGTACCCTTATCAACCATGGGATCAACTGCACAGGCTGCGGCCCAAGGTGCACTTTCAAAATTAACAGGGGCAACCGGGATTAGTGTAAAACTACCCGATCCTGTACCGGTTGATGTTTTAATAAAAGGCTCTATGAGCAAACCTATTGTTACCACCAACTTTAAGAACACCGGAAAAACTGTAGTAGAAACAGTAAAGACAGAAATAAAAGATAAGGTTAAAGACCAGGTAGATGATGGCAAAGCAAAAGCGCGTGCCGAAGCTGACAAGATATTGGCTGATGCAGCTGCTAAAGTAAAGACGTTACGCGAAGCAGGATATGCGGCTGCCGAAGCAGCGCGCAAGCAAGGATATGCAGCTGCTGACAAGCTTGTTGCCGAAGCAAAAAATCCGTTAGCACAAATTGCTGCAAAAAAGCTGCTGCTGAACTTAAAAAGAAACGGATAAAAAGTTCTAAAATGAAAGAAGAAACAGATGCCAAGTGCGCTGATATCTTGAGCAAAGCCAAAGCGCAGTCAGATGCATTGCTTAAATAAAAGGAGTTGGCAGGGCAATCTTCGCGGGTAATAGGCTCAGAACAAAATTAATTTACATTTGCGCGCTTTATTATGCGCATCATCATTCAAACGTTTTTTAAGTCGCGTGTATTCCGCTACTTTGTGGCTGCAGGAGTTGCAACTGTGGTAGATATTTCGGTGTACTACATCATGTTACATTATGTACTGCAAATGCGCGTTTTTGATATTACAGACTACATTTCTGTATCATCCCCTTCCATTGCATTGTTTGTTTCTTACTCGTGTGGATTAGTAACTAATTTTGGTATTAGCAAATACTACGTATTTAAGGAATCGAGCTTACAAACAAACAAGCAATTATTCCGCTTTGTGAGTGTGGGGCTTTTAGTATTTTTTTTAAATTATAGCTTAATGAGTTTTCTTATTCACAGGCTGGAGTGGTATCCTACAGTGGCGCGTATTTTCTCGGCATTATCACTTGGTGTGGTTAGCTATATGTTTCATAAACTCTTTACATTTATGGTAAGCAAAAAACAACTTAAGCACAGACAACACCGCCAGAAAAAAAAATCAGCATAAGGTAGCACCAAACACCGATTCAAAATTTTTTCTGATAGCATGTTTTACTTCATCCATTGATACCTGCCTGCTTAACTCCTGCTGCATGGAGGTAACCTTTTTATCGGTTATACCACAAGGAACAATATTACTAAAGTAATCGAGCTTTGTATTTACATTAAGAGCAAAACCATGCATGGTTACCCAGCGCGAAAGGCGCACACCCATGGCGCAAATTTTTCGCGCGTTAGGTTTTTCGGCATCAAGCCAAACTCCGGTTAATCCGGTATAGCGCTCACTAGCAATATTAAAATCGCTTAGCGATTTAATAATTACATCTTCAAGGTAACGCATATACTGATGCACATCATGAAAAAAATCATCGAGATTTAGTATCGGGTAACCAACTAGTTGCCCCGGGCCATGATAGGTAATATCTCCTCCGCGATTAATTTTATAAAATGTTGCTCCTTGCTTGTCGAGCAACTCACTATTGGCGAGCAAGTTTTTTTCATCACCACTTTTTCCTAAAGTATATACATGTGGATGCTCGCATAAAATAAAATAGTGAGGGGTAGCATTCAGGTTGGATGATGGATCGCTTTTTTTACGCTCAATAATTGATTGCAATAATTGCTCTTGACGCTCCCAGGCAGATTTAAAATCAATCAAACCCCAATCAAGATATTGTACTTCTGGCTGCGACATTAATAAGTTATTTCGAAAAAATTAGGTGATTTATTTTTTGAATGGATTTGGAAAATGGTTCGATAACAACGCTGCGCACAAGCGGGAAAAATTAATATTAATCAACTCTTACAAGTTTTCCTTTGTTTATAATGGCCACTGCTTTACCTTTCAGTTCCTTATTAATAAAAGGCGAATTATTGCTTTTGCTCTTATTTGTTGCAGCATCAAATGTCCATTTATCCGTTGCCTGAAAGATTGTAAACACAGCTTCTTGTCCCATCTCTAATTTATTTTCGGTTAAGCTTAATATGTTCGAAGGGCCATGAGTTATTTTTTGAATAAATTTTTCAAGGGAAATAGTATCTGACAAATAGGTATTGTATAATGCAAATAAAATCTGAGTTCCAATCATTCCCGGTGATGCAAATTCAAATTCAACTTTTTTACTTTCGATATCTTGTGGGCTATGGTCGCTTACTATGGCATCTATCGTATCATCATTCACACCTTGTATAAGTGCAACAATATCACCTGTGCTGCGAAGTGGTGGATTTACTTTGTAGTTTGAATCAAATTCGGCAAGCTTACTATCATCCAAAATCAAATTATGAATACATACATCACATGTTATGCTTAATCCCCGAGCTTTAGCTTGGGCAATCATTTCCACACTCTCCTTGCATGAAACTCCGCACACATGCAGCCTACCACCGGTATAGCTAAGCAATTCTATATCGCGCTGTAGCATTAATGCTTCTGCCAGTGCTGGCGAGCCTTTGAAACCCAGTTGCATCGTATTTGCGCTCTCGTTTATACAGTTACTATGATTACTGAGCGACTTGTTCAACGGGTGATGCATTATTAAGGTTTCAATGTTTTTAGAATAGGTTAATGCAAGTTTCATCACCAAAGCATCTGTAACAGAATTTTTATAATCAGTAAAAGCTACTGCACCTCCGTGTTTCATATCAAGCATTTCGGCTAGTTCTTTTCCATCTTGCTTCATGGTTATGCTGCCGGCAGGCAGTAACGTTACGTGCTTATTGAAGCCAGCATTTATCATGAATTGGATGGTAGCCTTATTATCTGCTACAGGCAAGGTAGTTGGCATAGCAAGTATTTTACAAAAGCCTCCATGCAAAGCGGCTTCGCAAGCACTTGCAATATCTTCTTTATGTTCCATACCGGGTTCGCAACAATTTACACGCATATCAATCCACCCCGGAGAAAGATAAAGGCCATTGCCTTCGAGTTTATCGTATGTTCCTTTGGGAATTTGGTTGATGGCAGTAACTCTGTTGCCTTCAATTAAAATATCTGCAAGTTGCCCGTTATAGGGAGAATTTGAATCAATTACTTGTACTTTTTTAATCAGTAGTTTCAGGCCTTCCACAATCTTAAAATTAATATTTCGACAGCAAAAAACAGAAGCGCTGCAATGATACAATATTTCCAGAGTTTAATTCCTTCGCTTTGTTCATTTATCAGTTTGCTGATACCTGCATCTACATTTTCGAGCAACGAAATACTTTGGATGTTGTTTTTTTCTAATTGTTCAGTGAGTTCATCCGCACTATAATACTGCAGTAGCGACTCGCTCTTGTTATAATTAAAGGCAACACTTGCCACTGCCTTATCGCGTAAGATGATATCGTAATTACCTGCATGCTTGAGTTGGTCGCTAAAGAAAATGGTTAAAGCAGTAGAGCCACTTTGATGTTGTGGAATGATATCGAAGCTATTTTTCTGATTTACGATATGAAATACTTCTTCGCCACTCACTGCATTTTTATCAATCGAAACAAACTGATCGCGGCCAATAATATAGCTAGGCTCGCGGTATCTGTTAATTAACAAAGCAATTCGATACATTATAGGTGCAAAAAGTGCATGATTTACAAGGTTGCTGTTTGCACTGCTAAGTGTAGTAGTAAACACATAGGTTTGCCCGCTTCCATTTGAATACTTGGCAAGTAAGGGTATTCCATTTTGCAATTGCAAAATGGGTTCGCGCTTCGAAGTAGAGTTTTGTATCGTGGCAAAAAATCCGCTTACTATAGGCAGGTCCATATTATCAGGCACACGGTCGAAAACGGATTTAAATAACGGATTTTGCAAATCGATTTTTGAAACTTTATCGCTAATGCTTGTCCAGGATGTTAACTGATCGGCACCAAGGTTACCCAATAGCTGGTTGGTCGCATTTATATCCGAGGCTGAGTCAGGAAAAACAACGATTGTTGCACCACCATCCGAAAACTTTTTTAACTCGGCAGATAACCCCGTGGTGGGATTGACAATCCCGTTTAATATGACCACATCGCTTTTAGAGATAATATCATAATTAATTTGCGAAGCAAGCTGATTAATTATTTGGAAAGAAGAGTCGGCTTTGAAAACACTTTGAAGATAAGGAGAAGGTGCTTGATTATTAATAATAGCTACGTTAGTTTTTTCAATAATTTCAAAGCTAAAATAATAGTGATCGTCAAAGGTGATAGGAAAATCAGTAATGCCAAGGTCGCAACGTTGCAGCCCGCCAGTAGTAGAACTAAAATTTAAAATTGAAGTAACCGCCATGCCAGCAGGTATGTTTACACTTGCCAGCGAACGTTGGGTATTATTTACAAATAACTTTAGTGGAATATTTTCTAAATCCTTCTCTCCGGAGTTACGCACAACTACATGCAAATTAACCGGCTGATTAATGCGTATGAGCGGATTCTCCATCCATGCGGTATCGATATACACATTGCTAATACTTTGCGAAGGCAGATGTATAAGTGAGGTGCGTACAGCGGTATCAGCGGTAAAGTTTGTAAAGTCAAATGCTGACTTTTGAAAATCGCTGATGATATAACTGATCATACTTGCATTGCCTGCAGCATGCAAAGCTTCTTGCTGACGCAAATAAATCTCACGCAAGCTTCTCGAAGTAGTTGTAGTTTTTACCTGATCCAGTTGTTCTATAAATTCTTCGCGGCTAATCAAGCGTTGTTGTATGGCATTAAAATCATTGGTTAGCAATTGAAACTTATCGCTTGGGCGATAAGCCAACGATAAATCTTTGGCCTTGCTTACTGCCTGCTGCAATTGTGTGCCCTCCTTGCCAGCCAGGTCCATGCTGAATGAATTGTCTACAAAAACACTTACCACCCTTTCGGCACTTTGCACCATGGCATTGGTTACAGGTATGTATGGCTGCATAAATGCAAGTACCAAAGCGCTTACTGCAAGTATACGCGCAGCTAAGGTTAGTAAATGTTTGATGCGTCTGTGCGAATTGGTCTCCTCCTTTATCTCTTTCAACATTTTCACATTGGTAAAGGGAACCTTTTTAAATCTTCGAAAATTAAAAAGGTGAATAATAATTGGAATTGCAATCGCCAGCAGTGCCCAGGCAAAGCCTGGAAATAAAAAGTTTAGTGCAAGCAAAATCATATTGGGCGGCTAAAGTAGTATAAGATGTAATAAATGAAAAATAGTGTACTAACCTTGTAGGTTAGTTTTTGGTTAAGGACACCCTATAAGTAAATAGACAATTGCCGCAGAAGACTGTCACTATTGATATATATGGTGTAATCACCAACTCACCACCAATAGTTTTATTACTTCAACCGTTCGTTAATATTAAGTCGATGTTTACGTGCAGTGTCGGCAGCAATATCATATCCGGCATCTAAATGACGGATAACACCCATTGCCGGATCGTTGTGCAATACGCGCTTAAGTCTGCGTGCGGCATCATCAGTGCCATCTGCAACTATAACCATACCTGCATGTATGCTATAACCAATACCTACTCCACCACCATGATGTAACGATACCCAACTTGCTCCTCCGGCCGTATTTATTAATGCATTTAATATGGGCCAATCGGCAATAGCATCGCTGCCATCTTTCATGGCTTCGGTTTCGCGATTGGGCGATGCCACACTACCACAGTCGAGATGATCGCGGCCAATAACAATTGGTGCCTTTACTTTACCAGTGCGTACCAACTCGTTAAAAGCAAGCCCTGCTTTTTCGCGCTCACCTTGCCCTAACCAACAAATGCGTGCCGGTAAACCTTGAAATGCAATGCGTTCCTGAGCCATTTTTATCCATCGATGCAAAGACTCATTTTCAGGAAACAAGCTCAAAATGGTTTCGTCAGTTACACGAATATCATCAGGGTCTCCTGATAATGCGGCCCAACGGAAAGGACCTTTGCCTTCGCAAAATAATGGTCTTATATATGCAGGTACAAATCCGGGAAAATCAAAAGCATTTTTTAAACCCATAGCAAATGCCTGTCCTCGAAGATTATTTCCATAGTCAAAGGTAACAGCACCTTTCTTTTGAAGTTGTAACATCAACTCCACATGGGCCACCATTGTTAACTTTGAAAGCCGTATATACTCTTTTGGATTTTGCTCACGCAAAATTTTGGCTTGTTCTACACTCAAATTTTGCGGGAAATAGCCTACCAGCTCATCATGTGCAGATGTTTGGTCTGTTAATGTATCAGGAATAATGTTGCGGTCTGCCAGTCGTTGCAGTAAGTCAACAACATTGCAAACAACACCAATACTAATGGCTTTGCCCTCCTTTTTGTACTGCAATGCAGCATCAATAGCCTCATCAATGTTAAAGCCAATTTCGTCAATGTATTTTGTTTCAAGTCGTTTGCGGATGCGCCATTCTTCGACATCTGCAGCCAAACAAACTCCTTCGTTCATAGTAATGGCAAGGGGTTGAGCTCCGCCCATGCCTCCTAACCCACCAGTAACATTTAAGGTGTGATGTAACGAGCCCCCAAAGTGCTGTCGCGCTACTTCGGCATACGTTTCATACGTACCTTGAACAATGCCTTGAGAGCCAATATATATCCATGATCCGGCAGTCATCTGTCCATACATGATTAATCCTTTGGCTTCAAGTTCTCTGAAATAATCCCAATTAGCCCAATGTGGGACTAAATGAGAATTGGCAATAATTACACGTGGGGCATCCTTATGTGTTGGTAATATTCCAACCGGCTTGCCAGATTGTACTAACAACGTCTCATCTTCATTAAGATCCTTAAGCGCCTTTACTATTAATTCAAACGCTTCTTTATTACGAGCTGCTTTACCGGTACCTCCATATACTATCAAATCTTCGGGACGCTCGGCCACATCCGGGTCAAGATTGTTATAAAGCATGCGCAAAGCAGCTTCTTGTACCCATCCCTTACAGCTTAATTGGGTTCCTGTAGGAGTTTTTAATTCCTTTATATCTATCTTATTATTGGTGGTTATCATCACTAAAGATTTTTTTGCAAATATAGCGCTCAAAAACGAATTACATTTTTATAGCCTCCTAAACAATTTTATCAAGTATTTGTTTCAAAAGCTGATAGCATGATCTTTATTATGAAAGTATGGCTAACAAATTGAAACTGACATACGTATTAGTAATTATAGACTTCTTTTAATTTGCAAAACTTAATAATTTGCATATAATGAAATCAAATAATACTTTAGCCCCACTAAAAAATTGAAAACTTCTTTAAACCAATGAATAAATTTCTACTTACAGTTGTTGCATGTTTTATTTTCAGTGTTCAACTTTCTTACTCACAATGTATTCCTGACCCTAACATTACCATTCCGGGCATTTATCCTGACAGCGCTACGGGCCTTGCACCAGGTATGGTTGGCGATCCCTATAGCGAAGTAATTCAAATTCGGGTACCCTTAGATACTTCGCTTCTCGGTGTTCAAATAGTGGTTGATTCTATCACACTTTTGTCAGTGTCCAGTTTGCCGCCCGGTTTATCTTCTGCATGTAATCCTTCAACTTGCAAATTTCTTGGAGGAACCAATGGCTGTATCCTAATTGATGGCATACCTACTGCGGCAGGCAGCTATCAAATGAAGGCTGTCACAAGCACTCGTGCACATACCTTAATCGGCAGTTTTCAATTGCCAGCACAAATTGATACGATTGATTATTACATCATCAGCATAGCCGGCCCCAACAGCATAAACAACCTCAATAGCGGAAGATTTGAAATGATGCAAAATGAGCCAAATCCTTTTAACTCAATTACCAATATCACCTTCAATACACCTATTGAAAGCTCTCTTGAATTTAAAGTGTACAACTTGCTCGGCAAAGAAGTATTGCGCAAAACCATACTTACAGAGGCAGGCAAAAACATATTAAAATTGGAAGCCAACGATTTTACTCCCGGTGTATATATGTATTCGCTAAGTAATGGAGTAAGAACCTTTACCAAGCGAATGATTGTTTCTAAAAAATAATGCCTTTTAAAGTTACTATTTTAGGAAGCAACTCGGCCACACCAATCAGCAACAGACATCCAAGCGCTCAGGTTCTACAAATGAATGAGCGTTTTTTTTTGATTGATTGTGGCGAAGGCACCCAGATGCAACTCTTGCGTTACAAGATTAACTGGAACCGCATTGAGCATATTTTTATTTCACATTTACATGGCGATCATTATTTGGGCCTAATGGGCTTGATTTTTACAATGCACCTAAACGGCCGCACACGTGAATTAAATATTTTTGGGCATCCCGATCTTATGGATATAATTGACCTGCAACTGCGGGTTTCAAGCACCGAATTGCGTTTTAGCATTATTTTTCATCCATTACAATATTATAGCACCAAAGTAATATTAGAAGATACAGATGTGAGAGTGCGCACCATTATTCTCAATCATCGTATTCCTACAACCGGCTTCGTTTTTACCGAAAAGAAACACTTTCGAAATCTGGATATTGAAAAGGTAAGGGCACTAAACATTCCGATTGCTTTTTATAATAACATTAAAGCGGGCGAAGATTATATAGACGAAACGGGCGAATTAATAAAAAATGAAACCCTGACGCTTACCCCTACTCCGCCTATTAAATATGCCTATTGCAGCGATACCTGTTATGACGAATCGATTATTGATGATATAAGAGGCGCTAACTTGCTTTACCATGAATCTACTTTTATGAATGATATGGAGCAACGTGCCCGCGAAACATTTCATAGCACCGCACGCCATGCCGCCATGATTGCTTTAAAAGCGGAAGTAAAACACTTGATACTTGGACATTTTTCGTCACGCTATACGAACCTCGAACCATTGTTGCAGCAAGCACAGGAGGTTTTTCCTAATACTGATCTTGCACTTGAAGGTTTTGTTTTTAATGTATAAGAATTAACATAATTGCTTTGTCATAAATTGAATGTTGTCTTATTAAAACAATAAATTTACCTTACTTTTGTAAAAAAAAATCAGGATGAAACCGAACATGATTTATACTGACGAATATATTGATTTAGAAGAAAAATATAGTGCCCATAACTATCATCCATTGCCGGTAGTAATTTCAAAAGGCGAAGGAGTTTATGTTTGGGATGTTGAAGGCAAAAAATATTACGATTTCCTATCAGCATATTCGGCCCTTAATCAGGGACATTGTCATCCACGCATTATCGATGCATTAATATCTCAGGCAAAAGAGTTGCATTTGGTTTCGCGCGCATTTCATAACGACCTGCTCGGTGAGTACTCACAATTTATGTGCAACTTATTTGGCTATGATAAGCTGTTGCCTATGAATAGTGGTGCCGAAGCAGTGGAAACCTCCTTAAAATTAGCTCGCAAATGGGCTTATGAAAAAAAAGGCATAGCACCCAATGAGGCCGTGATTTTAGTTTGCAGTGATAATTTTCATGGCCGCACTATTTCTATTGTATCCATGAGTACCGACCCTGAGTCGCGTGGAAATTTTGGACCACACACACCAGGCTTTCAAGTTATTGAATATAATAATGTAGATGCATTGGCCACAGCCCTTGAGAACAAAAATGTTGCTGCATTTTTGATAGAGCCAATACAAGGCGAAGCAGGAGTGCAAATTCCGCACGAAGGTTATCTGGCCAAAGCCTACCAACTATGCAAGCAAAGTAATGTATTGTTTATAGCTGACGAAATTCAAACCGGCATTGGCCGCACCGGAAAGATGCTTGCCTGTGACCACGAAGGGGTTCATGCTGATATGCTTGTTCTTGGAAAAGCACTATCGGGTGGTGTATTGCCAGTGTCGGCAGTACTTTGCAGTGATGAGGTTATGCTGTGTATAAAGCCCGGGCAACATGGAAGCACCTATGGTGGCAACCCGCTTGCTTGCCGTGTAGCTATGGCTGCAATGAGTGTGGTACTTGATGAAAGACTACCTGAAAATGCAGCAAGATTAGGCAACTTGCTCAAATCTGAATTGATTAGACTTCAATCTCAAACAACTATAATAAGTGCCGTTAGAGGCAAAGGATTATTTTGTGCCATTGATATTATTCCCGAAGGAAATATTAATGCCTGGAATGTTTGTATGAAGTTTAAAGAAAACGGATTACTCGCAAAACCTACGCACGATTATATAATCCGCTTTGCACCTCCATTGATTATAAGCGAAGAGCAACTAATGGATTGTATTGACATTATACGCACGAGCATATTATCAATGAAATAATTGCCGTGGTAAAAAGCACTTACTTAATCGCACTATTCCTATTAGCAAACCTTGCATGCCAAGCACAAAACATTGCTGTGTGGCACGATTTATATAACCGTTTTAGAGTTTTTGACAAAGGCACATTCAAGCAATTGGAAGATTTGAAAGTTGAGAAATATGCCTTGGGATTTGACTGGGTGGCATATATCACCAATGCCGGCAATTTCAGAGTCTACCGCAATGGACAAATTTCGGATATTACCGAGGGCGCTTTTATCACTTCAATAAGTGAAAATGCATCCCTTCTGAGTTTTACTTTAGGCAAACAATTGGATGTAATAAGTGGCAAACGCAATCAAACTCTGAGCACATGGGCTGAGTTTGTGGTAACAAGTGATAGTCTTGTGTTTTATAAAGATGGTATGCAAACACAATACTACGTATACTATAAGGGTGACACCTACACGCTTGACGATGTATCTGCCATTGACCGTGATTTTGAAAAACGCTTTTCACTTGGCAAAAACACCTTGGCATATGTAAACAGCTCAAACAGGCTTAAAGTGCTGTATCATGGCGAGTTTTATGGATTGAGCGATTATAGCCCCATGCTTAAATTTGTGGCAGGCCAAAATATTGTTGCCTATACCGATCGCGATGGAATAAATTTTAAAGCATTTTGGCAGGGAAATGTATATGATATAGATATCAATGCACCGCTAGAGATGATGGCAGGCAACGATATGATTACATACATTAACATGAACGAAGAATTGATGACTTTTTATAATGGAAAAAACTACAAAGTTGATGGCTTCAGGCCAAAAACCTATCAGTGCACTGACAGTTTAATCATATTTACAACCACTAACAATTATACCAAGGTTTGGTACAACGGAAAAACGTATACACTTGACAATATCATTCCGCAAAAAATAACTGCCTCGCAAAGCAAAGTATCGTGGACAGATCGTAACGGCTGGCTTATGCTTTTTGATGCAGGAAAAATTATAGAAGTTACAAAAGAACAAGTAACCAATCCTGAACTTCAGGGAAATGTGCTCATTTATACACTAGGAAGAAACGATACAAAAGTTTTTTGGAATGGCAAAGTGTATTAGAGTTGTGCTGTGAGAGCAGAAACTTCAAAACCGTAACATAGCTCATCTTATGTTGCATAACATTCGGACTATTGCACAAACAACTGCAAAATACTTTGCGCAATCTTAGCAGGCTTTCCGTTACGAGAATCAACATTTACAAGTGTTACCTCTCCGCTATTAATTAACACATTTGCTGCATTGTACGTTTGATGTGTAAACTGCAATCTAGTATCCCCAATCAATTGCACTGCAGATCTTATTACCAAGGCATCATCGTAATAAGCCGGTTTAAAATATTTTATTTTAAATTCCAACACAGGCATAATAAATCCGCTATCTTCAATGCTCTTATACGTAATACCATTTTCTCGTAGCAACTCCACGCGGGCTACTTCAAAATAAATTGCATAATTACCATAATAAACATAACCCATTTTATCAGTTTCGGCATAGCGTACTCGCAAATGATATTCGGCATTCAACATAAAAATAATTTTCAAATAAGATGCAAAGGTATTTTATCAAATAAAAAAATCTATTTTCGCAAGTAATAAAACCGAAATGAGAAATATTTCATATCTACTTTGCTTACTCGCAGTCGTTGCCTGCCGCAGCAGCAAAGTATCGTTAATGCCTCGCATAGAGGCTGGCACTATGGCATTAAAGGCAGACTTAGAAACACCTGCCGACACCGGCTTTACTAATTTGATTGCCCCATATAAAATTGAAATTGATAAACAATTTGGAGAAGTAATAGGCACATGCAGCACTCCATTAACCAAGTCAACCCCTGAGGGTAATCTGGGAAATTTTGCAACAGATGCATGCATGCAATATGTAGCTTCATTAAATAAGTATGGTCGAGTTGATTTTTGCTTCTTAAACAATGGTGGATTGCGCAAATCAATAGCTGTGGGCGATATTAAAATTTACGACATGTTTGAGTTAATGCCTTTTGATAATGAAATTACGATTGTTGAAATTACTGGTAGCACGTTACTTAAACTTGCTGATTTTATTGCTGCCAAAGATGGTATGCCGGTATCAGGAATTCAATTGACCATTAAAGACCAAAAAGCAGTAAGCATAACTATTAATCAATCACCTATCGATACTTCACGAACCTATACATTGATGACTTCAGATTTTCTTGCCAACGGTGGCGATAAACTCACCGTACTTGCTAATCCGGTTAATCGCATAAATACTGGAATATATATACGCGATATACTAATCAATTATATTAAATCGCTAACTAATCAAAATAAAACGGTTGAGGCCAAACTAGAAGGGAGAATTACCAATGTCAAGTAGAAGAACATTTATTAGTCAAATCTCTGTTGCCGCTGCAGCAGCAGGCTTGGCACAATTGCCTTTTGAGGCCAATGCCTCTAGCGAAATTGTAAAACTTACCGTGTTGCATACAAACGATGTACATAGTCATATTGATCCCTTTCCAGAAAACGACCCTAAATATCCGGGTTTGGGAGGAGCAGCAAATCGATATGACCTGGTTACAAAAATTCGAAACGAAAATAAAAATCTTCTTTTGCTTGATGCAGGAGACATATTTCAGGGTACTCCTTATTTTAATTTATACAAAGGCGAACTTGAAATGAAACTAATGAGTCGCACACAGTATGATGCAGGCACAGTAGGCAATCATGATTTTGATTTAGGAATAGATGGACTTGTAAAACAACTACCTCACACAAACTTCCCATTGCTAAATTGCAATTACGAAATTAAGGGAACATCACTTGAAGGAAAATTTTACCATATAAAATTTTTGAAAAAGAAGATATTCGAATAGGCGTTTTTGGAGTTGGCATAGATTTAGCAGGGCTTGTAAGTGAAAAACTTTGGAGTGGACTTGTTTATACCGATCCTTTGCAAAAAGCTGCCGTAATTACCCATACACTAAAACATCAAAAAAAATGCGATCTTATAATTTGTCTGTCGCATTTAGGATTTAAGTATCAGGATGAAAAAGTGAGCGATGTAGTGTTGGCTCAGAAATCGCTTAACATCGATTTGATTATAGGAGGACACACACATACACTGATAGAAAAGCCCTATGAATACCGCAATCGTGATGGTAAAAAGGTGCTAATTGCTCAGGTTGGCTTTGGTGGCGCTTATTTAGGAAAAATAGATTTCTATTTTGAAAAAAAATCTAAGAAATTTTTGAGTTCCGGTAGTAATGTAAAAGTGATTGATTATGCAAGAGGGTAAAGAAAATATTTTCACTTTTTTTTCTTCAGCTTTGTGTTGCGCAATAAAAATCTAAATTTATATTTGCACCACGGTTGACAGGAAAAAACCTATTTCACTTTAGAACTTCTGTTTACTCCTTTAGAATAAATCAAATCTTATAAAGCCTTTTATTTTTTAATGATGGAAAAAAATTTTGCAAGTGTTTGGGATAATTGTATCAAACTCATAAAAGACAATGTAAGCCAGCAAAATTTTAAGACTTGGTTCGAGCCAATTAAACCAATAAAATTAGAAAGCAACATCCTTACCATTGAAGTTCCCAGTCAGTTCGTTTATGAATGGCTCGAAGAACACTACATTGACTTGTTGCGTAAAACTATAAAAAAGGAATTAGGCACGAGCGGACGTCTCGAATACAGTATCGTTATGCAAAACGTAAATCACAACGACAAACCTTACACTGTCAAATTTCCTGGCAAGACAACTGGTGATTTAAAAAACTCCACGGTAAATGTTCCTGGTACTTTGTCTGGAGCTATACCTAATCCATTTGTAATACCCGGATTAAAAAAGTTGGAAATAGACTCACAACTAAATGCAGCCTATACTTTCGATTCATTTATCGAAGGCGATTGCAATCGCCTGGCACGCAGTGCCGGTTATGCAGTAAGCAAAAAACCGGGAGGCACTTCATTTAATCCACTATTAATCTATGGTGGTGTGGGTTTAGGAAAAACACATTTAGCACATGCTATTGGAATTGAAATCAAAAATTTGTTTCCGGAGCTTACTGTTCTTTATGTACCAAGCGACCGTTTTATTCATCAATTTATTGATGCGGTAAAAAACAATGCTCAAAACGATTTTGTACATTTCTATCAAATGATAGATGTATTGATCATAGACGATATTCAGTTTTTCTCAGGAAAAGAAAAAACACAAGATGTGTTTTTCCAAATTTTCAATCACCTTCATCAAAATGGTAAGCAATTAATACTTACCTCTGACAAAGCTCCGGTTGATTTGCAAGGAATGGAACAACGACTTTTATCACGATTTAAGTGGGGTTTAAGTGCCGACCTGCAAGCACCCGATTTAGAAACTCGCATTGCTATCCTGAAAAAGAAAATGTATCTTGATGGTATTGAATTACCTCCTGAAGTTACTGAGTATATTGCCTACAGCATTACCAATAATATTCGCGAATTAGAAGGCGCCCTTATTTCGATAATTGCCCAGGCATCGCTAAACAAAAAAGCTATAACGCTGGAGCTTGCTAAGCAAATGATAGATAAGTTTGTGAAAAATAATTCGCACGAAATATCTATCGACTATATTCAAAAGGTAGTATGTGATTATTTCGACCTTCCTTTGGAACTGATGAAGTCAAAAACACGCAAACGTGAAGTAGTGCAAGCCCGACAATTAGCCATGTATTTTAGCAAGAGTTTTACCAAATCGTCACTTTCTAATATAGGAATGCACTGCGGTGGAAAGGATCATGCCACTGTTTTGCATGCCTGCCGAACAGTAAATAACTTGATTGAAACCGATAAGAAATTTAAAGCTCAGGTTCAGGATTTACACAAACTAATAAGTATTAACACCAAGTAACACGAACTAAAAACAAAATCAGAAAAACTCCGGCAAAATTGCCGGAGTTTTTTTTTGTAGATAAATCAATTCGAATGCCCATGCTAACTGCTAATCATCGATTCAAAAAAGAAAAATGCTTAGCTCTGATTGTTAGTATTAAGAAGAGCAACACATTAGCAATACAATATTCCTATCAGGGATTTGGAAATTATGCATACAGAAAAAAATATAACGTCCATCAAAGTTTCTTGATGCGATTAATTTAAATGTTTCGTCTAAACTAATATTGAGAGTTATACGAGGTAAACTCATATTAACAAGATAAGGCATTCTACAACAAAATAAGAAAGACACCTGCTGAAAAATGTGAGAATAAACGTCCCTTATACCCTACTCATGTAGCTAATTTCAACTACGTTCTTTCTTAAGCGGCAACACATTTTACATTCGTCTTACACACTAAGCACAAGCCAATAATCGTTAGTTCCTAAAATTACGGATATGAAAACATTCATAAAATTATTCTTTATAGACATAATGCTATGCTTATTTAGCGAAGCGCAAATTACAGATTACAAGAAAAAAGACGTTGGCTTTAGAGAAGGCGATATAATTTTTCAATCGAACGATGCCGGACAGGGCTTAGCAATAAAACTAGCCACACATAGCCAATTTACCCATTGCGGAATTGTATTTAAAGACAATGAAAAATGGTATGTGCTCGAAGCCATACAACCTGTATGTGTTACCCCGTTACAAGACTGGATAGCAAGAGGCGATGATGGCTTTTACAAAGTAATGCGCTTACAAGATGAATCGCGTCTTGATGAAGCAACTCATTTGCGGATGAAAACATATGGTAAAAAATTAGTTGGGAAAAATTATGATTTCCTTTTTGGTTGGAGCGATGAGAAACTGTACTGTAGCGAACTGGTTTGGAAAATTTACAAAACTGAAGGCATCGAAGTTGGCAAACTGCAACAGCTTAAAGAATTTGATCTCACGCACCCGATTGTTAAGAACCAACTATACCAACGTTTTAACCATCAGGTACCTTTGGAAGAAAAGGTAATATCTCCACAAGCGATTTACGAAAGCAAATTGCTGAAACCAATTAATTAGATTCAGTTATAATTCATGTTTGCATTAACTAATATTTTCTTTTCTTTTGCATCGCATCTCTAATCGAAGACACTAAGCATTTTTTGTATGATGCGCTAAGAATAAATCCCATTGACTAAGGTTTACAAATTTATACATTTTCATATCAGTTGGTATTACTATCGTGTTTGCCCTATTATTGGCTGCATGCACTGTTGCACACTATATAAGTCCTAAGCAATCTGGCTACTTACTATTCCTATCATACATTTTCCAATATATCTATCTGGTTTGTTTACTAGTGGCCTTATACTGGTTTATCAGACAAAGGGTGATGTTATTAGTTCCGCTTATTCCATTAATGATGGGCTTTAGCATCTTTAGCAGTTGTTTCAATTTTTATAAACGCACCGTTAAAACTGATAGTTCAACCACAATAAAGGTTGCCAGTTACAATGTACGCTTGTTTGATCTGTATAATTGGACCAAAAACAAAGAAACACGGAGCAAAATCATGAGGCAATTGGACACCATGGATGTGGATGTAATCTGTTTTCAGGAATTTTTTACTAATGACAATCCTAAAGCCGGGTTCGAAAACATTGATACATTGAAACAAATTTTAGATATGCGTTATGTGCATTATCTCTATACTTCTACGTTAAATAAAACTGAGCATTTTGGATTAGTTACCTTCTCCAAATTTCCAATCATCACAACCGGAGAGGTTAAAATAAATTCGCGACACACAAATGGCTGTATTTTTACTGACATATACACCAAGGGTGAAATAATAAGAGTATATAATGTGCATTTAGAATCAATGCGTTTTGATAAAAAAGATTATAAATTGGTAAATAAATTGGAAGAAGGCGTGGGCAATAAAAACGATTTTGAAGTTGCCGGTAGCCTTAGCCATAAAATTCGCCATGCTGCTAAACTGCGTGCTTCACAAGCAGAAATTATTCATAAACATGTACTAGGTTGTAAACGAAAATTATTATTGGTAGGCGACTTTAATGACACTCCTGCTTCTTACACCTATCGGGTACTTAGCTATAAACTGGATGATTCTTTTAAAGCCGGTAACATAGGTTTTGGTTTAAGTTATACCCAGTTTTGGCCGGGCTTCCGTATCGACTACATTTTGCATTCCAAGAATATAAAGACGCTAGACTATAAAACGATCAAAAACAATCTTTCGGATCATTATCCTGTTATTGCCACAATTGCATTTTGATAAAAGTATACCATCAATCTCTGACAAGAAGTTTTTTCTTTCATCTAAAATTTTTACTTTCGCAAACATTAATGCATAAGCAATGTCGCTCATTAGTGAAAAATTAAAAGCAGATTATTCGGTAGGCAACAGTTTTGTTGTTGGCGACCTGCAACCCTTTCGTTATAAATTATTTGTAACAGTAGGTCAAGATAGTTTTTCATTTGCCCTGCTTGATCATGACCACAATCAATTTTGCTGCATGAAGTATTATGATTTGACTTTTTCCAAATCGATGAATGAAGCAGTAAATATGTTGAATAAAATAATTTACGAGGAACCACTGCTTGGCTATCAGCATTATAAAAAGGCCGTGATATCGTTAGAGAGTCGAAAAAATGCTTTAATACCCAATGACTTTTACGATAGTAAGAATTTGAAACAATACTTTACATTGCAACATGACCTTGAAGGTTATGAAAACTTGCTGTGTGACAAACTTAAATTTGTAGAAGCACAAAATGCTTATGCCATTGATAGCACGTTGCTATATCTTTTACAAAACAACTTTGCACAACATTCCCAAGTTCATCACACAACGGCATTGCTTAATAGCCAACTATTAAGATTTAAGAACCGGGAAGAAAATTTCTTGTTACTCTATATTCTTAACCGCACTTTTTGTGTGACTATAATGCACGAAGGACGTTTGCTATTTTTTAACTCATTTGCTTACTTTAATCAGGATGACATCTTGTACCATACAATGAATGTATGCGAGCAATTGCACCTTGATCTATCGGATTTAAAAACTGAAATTGCTTATCAACACCCACAACTTTCCCCTTTTCACAATGTACTTTCCCAATACCTCCGCGATGTTAAACTTGCCGACCGTACTCCGAATCATCGATTTGCTATAGCATTTGAAGACATCCCCGGATATTGTTTTCCGGTTATTTTTGATCTTGACCTTTGCGTATAATCAGCGGTAAATGGCGTGGTAAAATAATAACTGCACCTGCAAACCTGCCGGTACGGCCAACTACTGACTTTGCTAAGACGGGACTCTTCAACATACTTAACAATTTACTTTCGCTCGAAGATGCTACTGTGATTGATTTATTTTCGGGAACGGGTAACATTACTTTCGAATGTCTTTCGCGTGGTGCTGCAAAAATTGCATGTGTAGATGCCTCAAAATTATGCACCCGCTTCATTACTGAAACTTTAAAAAAACTAGATGCAACCAATGTTCAGGTGATACATGATGATGTACTTTCATTTCTGAATACATGCTCGTTTCAAGCCGATCTTATATTTGGTGACCCACCTTACGAGTTTGCATACAAACAACAAATAGTGGAAACTATTTTTGCAAAGCAACTGCTTAATTCCGATGGGCTTTTTGTTTTAGAACATGGAAAGGAAGATAATTTTAAAGATCATCCGCATTTTATGCAGGAAAGAAAATACGGTATCGTGCACTTTACCTTTTTTTCTCAGGCTAGTGGCAATTCATCTACTATAAAAATATAAATGCTTTTGTCAGCTACCTTTTGGTTATGCTCATTGTAATTATGCATTTGCAATAATTGTCCCACCGAAGTAATAAACAAGTCTCTGCATTGGCTTTGGGTAGATTGCTCAACCATTTTTATTGCATTGGCAAAACTTGAGGTCATATTTTTAGCTTCAAAAAAAATAATCAGGTTGTTTGTAACCTCAAGGGCACGCTGTACCGCTATTTGCTGATTATAAAAAACAAACTCACCTGTATGGATAGCGCAATTGCACATTTGAATTAAATTAGCAAGCACAACCGCAGGCGAAATATTGGTAACCTGCTCGGCAGGGAATTGAAATTCGCTAATAAAACTATACGATTGTATATCCTGATAGTGAGCTTTGTCCCACTTCATATTGTCGAATAAGGTAACTAGTTGTTCTGCGAATACAATTTTATTTTCTGCATAAAAAAATCGAGCACCTTCAGTAGAAATAACCTTCAGAAACTCAAGCAAAAGGTCAGTATTAGTATCGTATGGAACAGGGGGTTCAATTTCGGAACCAGCCTGAGGAGAATTAGATACCAAAGCAGCACGTATTTTTTTTAAGATTTTTTCCTTTACAATGCGCTCTTCGTACATAGGCTAGGTTAACTTGTTGTGTTTTCTGGAATATCGGTAGATGTAACCGGTTCAGCTATGGTGCTGCTTCCGTTTAAATTAGCAGCTGCGTTTGTTGCAGCCTTTAGCTTTTCTGACTCATCTAAAAGATCTCTCTCAAAAGTACGTTTTCCAAAAATTGTTTCTAAGTCCTCTTTAAAGATAACTTCTTTTTCTAATAAGGTAGCTGCAAGAGAATCAAGTTTGCTTCGGTTTGCTGAAAGAATTTCCTTTGTATGTTGATAAGCGCTGTCAATAAGTTTTTTAACTTCTTCATCAATTATCTGCGCTGTTTTTTCGCTGTAAGGCTTAGTAAAAGTATAATCCTGATTGCCGCTGCTATCGTAAAAGCTGATATTTCCAATCTTGTCATTTAATCCAAATATTGTAACAGAAGCATATGCTTGCTTGGTAATCTTTTCAAGATCGCTTAATGCCCCGGTAGATACGGTTCCAAAAACTATTTCTTCGGAAGCGCGGCCTCCAAGTGCAGCGCACATTTCATCAAAAATTTGTTCTTTGGTAGTAATGCTGCGCTCTTCGGGCAAATACCATGCTGCTCCTAACGAGTTACCGCGCGGCACAATAGTTACTTTTACCAATGGCGATGCGTGCTCAAGCAACCAACTAACTGATGCATGACCTGCCTCATGGTAAGCAATTATTTGCTTCTCCTTTTGCGAAACTATTTTATTCTTTTTTTCTAGTCCACCTATGATGCGATCTACTGCATCAAGAAAATCTTGTTTGTCGATACTTTGCTTATTTCTGCGTGCAGCAATTAAGGCTGCTTCGTTGCAAAGATTGGCAATATCGGCACCCGAAAAACCGGGAGTTTGCCGTGCCAGGAAATCAACATCAACCGACTTGTCGAGTTTGGTTAATGGTCGCAAGTGCACTTTAAATATTTCTATTCTTCCGTTAATATCTGGAAGTTCTACATAAATCTGACGGTCAAATCGGCCGGGGCGTAATAAAGCGCGGTCAAGCACATCGGCTCTATTAGTTGCCGCTATAATGATTACACCGGTGTTGCTGCCAAAACCATCCATTTCGGTCAATAATTGATTGAGGGTGCTTTCACGTTCATCATTTGCACTAAAGGATGCGGCCTTGCCACGGGCACGACCTATTGCATCAATCTCGTCAATGAATATGATACTTGGTGCTTTTTCTTTTGCCTGACGGAATAGATCGCGTACACGGGATGCTCCAACGCCTACAAACATTTCCACAAAATCGCTACCTGATAAAGAAAAGAATGGAACTTGTGCCTCACCTGCTACTGCTTTGGCAAGTAAGGTTTTACCAGTACCCGGAGGGCCTACCAGTAATGCTCCGCGAGGAATTTTTGCGCCAAGCGATGTATATTTTTTCGGATTTTTTAAAAAGTCTACTATTTCCATTACCTCAACTTTGGCCTCTTCCAATCCTGCCACATCATTAAAAGTAACTTTTACATGCAGGTCCTTATCAAAAAGTTGTGCACGCGCTTTGCCAATATTAAACAATTGACCTCCCGGCCCTGAACCTCCCATTCTGCGTATGATAACTGACCATAGAATAACTAACAATGAAATTAAGAATACCCACCAGATAACAGAATCCCAAGTATTTTGCCGTGGTGTATTATCATAAGTGATTTCAATTTTCTCAGTCTCACTGTAGCCAAATTTGGCTTCGGCTTCTTCCAATTGCTTGGTAAACTCTGCAACATCGCCAATTTCAAAATAGTAATGAGGCCCTTTGTTAGGGGTTCCGGTAAATGGATTTAAACGCAAATCTCTATATCGAGCATCATTCTTTAACCGTTCATCTTTTATGTAAATATCTACCTGAACTTTTGCCAATACTTCAATTCGTGCTACATCTTTTCGTTGCAGCATTTCGCTCGAAAAGTTTTTCCAATTGGTTTTTACAGGCCCACTATTGCTTACAGCAATAGCAGCTGCTGCTAATGTAAAAAGCAGGATACCATAAATCCAATAAATATTAAAACTGAATTTTGGCCCGCCTATCTTGGGTTTATTTTCGCGCTTATCCGCACCTTTGTTTTCCGACATTAAATTATCTTATTCGTTTTGTATATAAATGATGTTCTATTTGCAAGTCGCTTGTATGAGCTCTATATTGTTTGTCCGGCAATTTAATAGAATCAATTTTTAGTTAATTTAACTAATTACCAGTCTGACTTGATTTTTTCTATGCTATTTGTTTTATTTCTGCATCGCCCCAGAGCCTTTCGAGGCCATAAAATGCACGCTTCTCTTCTACAAAAACATGGGCAATTATGTCAAAGTAATCGAGGAGTATCCATTCGGCATTAGCCACACCTTCAACATGCGATGGATCAATTTTCAGAAGTTTATAAACGACTTCCTCAACGGAACGGGCTATTGCTTCGGCTTGTGTGGTGCTAGTACCATGGCATACAACAAAGTAATCGCACATACTACCACTCAGTGCCCGCATATCCATTACGGTTATCTGATGCGCTTTTTTCTCTTGCATTCCGGCAACAATGGCGTCAAGCAAGCTTAATTCAACTTCCTTCTTTTTGGGCTTAGCCGCCTTTTTTACAACTGCCTTCGCTGGTGCAGCTGTCTTTTTAGTTTTTACTTCTTTGGTTTGTTTATTTTTTATTTCTTTTGTCATTAAAACGTATTTCGAAAATAATGGTTGCGAAGTTACTTATTTGTTGAAACTATTACTATACATTATTGCATGCAGGACCAATTCTATTTTCTTGACATTGTTGACAGTACCAACATATATGCTGCCAATTTGTTAGCTGCTAACCCTAAAAGTTTCACAACGATTGTGGCGCGCTATCAAATTGCGGGCCGCGGGCAACAGCAAAATAAATGGGAAAGTAACGATGGCGAAAACTTGCTTATGTCAACTATTTTTAAACCCAATCAACTTCACACAACTAACCTCTACTCGCTTTACATGGCTTCTTCGCTGGCAGTGTGCGCCCTGTTAGACAACCACCTGAATACCAAATCTGTTATAAAATGGCCGAACGATATTTTGGTTGACGGTTCGAAAATAGCGGGTATTTTAATCGAAAATTCTATTCGTGGCACACTTGTACAGGATTGCATTGTGGGTGTTGGACTTAATGTAAACCAACATCATTTTAGCACCTACAATATTCCGGCTGCTTCGATGCATACCATTGGCGGAAGTAATTATGACATAAAAGAAATTGCTTATAAGCTTTTGCAAAGTATTAAAAAGTATTTGGGCTTGTTAGATGAGGGTGACTTTGAAAATCTTCGGAAAGAGTATCTCGCTAAATTATATGGTTTTCAAACCTTGATTCCTTTTCGAAAAAACAAAATGATATTTAACGGAAAAATTATAGACATAAGTGAGACAGGCGGTCTGATTGTTTCTGTGGATGATGATGATATGCACAGTCAAATCAGCTTTTTTCAACCTAAAGAAATTGAATTTGTTTTTGATTAACCTTATAAAATTTAAAAATAAACTAAAAACAAACTCAAAGGATAGCGGCCGTATTAGCGGTTGCTTCTAAATATCTTTCCAAAAAATATTTGCTTGAAAAAATAAAAGATTTACCTTCGCGCCTCCAAAATCAGAATATTCAATAGGTCGCGTAGCTTAACTGAATAGAGCACCTGACTACGGATCAGGAGGTTCGGGGTTTGAATCCCTGCGTGACCACAAAAAAAGCGAACTAAAAGAGTTCGCTTTTTTATTTTTACTATGCTGCTTGTTTAAATCAGGAATTTCGCTGCTTAACAAGTTGCTTTAAGAGCGCAACTTCTTTCATTTTTTCGCGAGCGTTTATTGCGGGGCTTCCAAAAACTACTTCGCCCGGTGCTGTATCAGTACCAACACCCGATTGAGCTAACACAACCGTGCCCTTGCCTATGGTCAAATCCTTGTTGATGCCTGCCTGACCCCAGATAATTACTTCATCTTCTATGGTTGTTACTCCTGCTATTGCCCCAAAAGCAGCTATTAATACATTCCTACCCAATATACTATCGTGCCCTATATGCACATGATTGTCGAACTTTGTACCGGTGCCAATATAGGTAGTAGCACTTACTCCCCTGTCAATGGTGCACAAGGCGCCAATCTCTACGTTATCCATTATACAAACATCTCCTCCACTCAACATTTTATCATAACCAACTTCTCGCTTTTTGTAATAAAAAGCATCGGCACCTATAACCGTATTTGCATGAATGATGCAGTTATTACCAATGCGGCAATTGTGATATACAACAACGCCACTATGTAATACGGTGTTGTCGCCAATGATTGCATTGGCACCAATTGATACGTTGGGGTGAATAACGCAGTTGCTTCCTATTTTGGCCGAAGGGTCAACCATGGCTGTTGAGTGTATAGCTGGAAAAAACCTAGCAACTAAAAAATTATAGGCAGCAAACGGGTCCAGATGAATTAAGATGGACTTACCATCAGGCACTTCAATCTCCTTATTTATTATAATGGTAGTGGCAGCTGAGTTTATTGCTTTTGCATAATACTTGGGATGATCAACAAAAGTTACATCTCCCGGTACTACCCTATGAATCTCGTTTATTCCACATACTTCCTGATTTGCATTACCCGCATAGGGGCATTGCAGCATTTGAGCCAATTGAGCTACAGTAAGAACCGGATTTAATCTCATGTATTAATCGATAGTTGCCGAAAGTCCCCTTTCTAAAAGTGCAGTACACATAGGTTCCAACTTTCGAAAGTCGCCTTCTTTCACTATACATTTGCCATTAAAATGTACAATATGTGCACATTGTTCAGCTTGGGTTTCATCATGATTGCAAATTTGAACCAAACTTGTAATTACCCAATCAAAGGTATTTACATCATCATTGAATAAAACTATTTTATGAGATGGTTTTTTTTCTTCAAGCACCATCACATCTTCTTCGGTGTCGTATTGATAAGAAAAATCAACTTTATTCATTTGCAGATAAAAAATTTAGGAGGTGCAAATATAGTAATAAAAAAATTTAGTTGACAAAGAGATTTTTTAAGAGCCTGTTCAAGATTTATCGGTCCTAAAAATGGTTAAAAAAAGCGCTCTGACAGTCAAATCATAATCAGCAAAAAAATTTGCTATCTATACCTTTTTATCATTTCGTAAAACTCAAATTTCTTTTTTACAAACATAATAAACTCATACTGCGAAGCACTTTTAAGAAATTGGTCATTGACATTGCAGAAATCGATAAAATTGTCAAACTTATCATTATCGAGGTCGATTATTTGGTTAGCAACATACTTGGCTAAAAGCTCGCGCAGCAATTCTCTTCTTCTATCATCATTTCGCCTTTCAGCTATCTCGCGCTTGGCTCGCTCGCGCTTGCTAAACTGCTGATACAAAAAGGTTATAGGACTTTGCATGGCATCGGCACCATCTATAACATAGTCCTTCTTTTGGTATCCTAGTTTCTCTATATCTTTTTGAATTTCTTCAAGGTCGCGTGGCGCAAATACAGTTACTTCTTTCAATTGCACTTTCAAAATGGTTAGGGCAATTTGCTTTTTTATCACTGGTTGATAGTCCTCAGTAACCAAACATATTTTCTGGTTGGTATAGCCGGGAGCACTGATAAGTAAGGTATCGCTGTGTAGCATCTTGAAAGAGAAACCTCCGGTAGCACCCGAAAATATTCCTTGACGTGTTCGCAGGTTTATCAGCATCAGGTTATTGATAGGCATTTTTGTTTCTGCATCTATAACGGTACCGGTTAATTGGACACTTCGCAAAGAATCGTTTGCCCACTGGGCAACCAGTTTTTGGTTACACAGCAAGGCGAATGCTATCAGCAGGGCGAAAAAGAGTTGCTTCATTAACTTATAGCCTCTGTTGTTTTTGAATTTTCTTCTATTGTTGAATCGGAATGTGGATGTTCTTCGTGAAACACTTTTTTCTGAAAAATAATCATGATGGCTATACCTACACTGATTGCACTATCTGCCACATTAAAAACAGGTCGAAAAAACTCAAAATGTTCACCACCCCAAACTGGGAACCATGAAGGGAGCACAGCCGAAACTAGCGGAAAATAAAACATATCAACCACCTTTCCATGCAAAACCGAAGCGTAACCACCATCGGGCGGTAAAAACTGTGCTACCTGATAGTCGCTTGCTGAAAACAAAACACCGTAAAAAACGCTGTCAATTATATTTCCAAGGGCACCGGCAAAAACCATTGAAAGTGTTATAATAAAATAATTGTTGCCTGTAGGAATCACTTTGCGAAACAAATAATATCCCATAGCGCTAACAAATACGATCCGGAAAAAACTTAAAGCAAACTTTCCCAGTTGTCCTTCAAACTCAAGCCCAAAGGCCATTCCATTATTTTCAACAAAATGAATAAAAAACCAATTGGTTACCTCATGATTCTCGCCCAGAATAAAATTGGTTTTGATGTATACTTTTGCGAATTGATCAATTAGTAATATTACGAATACAATGAGTAACGACTTTTTCAACGAATTATAGTTTATTTATTATTTGAGTTCATCATCATGCCCTTTTGTTTTTTTCCTTGCTAAATAGATTACCAATGGAGCAAAAATTAAAAGTGCAATAATCAAAATCAATATCGTAAAGGACATTATTTATTTAAATATTTTATTTTAGGCTTTGCCAAACTTATTATTTGCCAAAAAATAAACGGCAAAGATGAGATATTATTTCACCCTTGCCGTCAACCTTTAGAAGTGCCTTTTGGCTTAATTATCTTTATACTGTTGCAGCTTGGCTTCCATACTTTGGGTAGTATGAGGTACAGCGCGCAATCGCTCTTTAGGAATAAGTTTTCCGGTAACGCGGCACACACCATACGATTTGTTTTCAATACGGATTAATGCATTTTCAAGTTGTTCAATAAATTTACGCTGACGGGCAGCTAATTGAACTGCTTCTTCCTTGGCAAGTGTATCGCTTCCATCTTCAAGCATTTTAAAAGTGCTTGCAGTGTCATCCGTACCATGCTCATTCGCATGATTTATTTGCTCTTGCAACAAAGTATACTCCTCGCGGGCATCGCTAACTTTCTTTGTTATCAATTCCTTAAACTCAGCCAACTCGGCATCACTGTAGCGTTTTTTTTCGCTGCCGTCTGCATTATATTGCACTGGAGTTGGAGCAGGTTTAGGACCCTCCTTTATTGGAATAATTATAGGATTCAACAATGCCGGGTTGACGGGTTTGTCGCGTAGGGCAATTTTCGGTGGCGCAGGTTCTCCAGCGTTTTTTGCACGCGAAGGCCTCGACCTGGGTTTGCCCATCGGCTTCATTCCATGTCTTGCTGGAGCTGCACTTGTTGCTGGTTTAGCTGGAGCTGCACTTGCTGCTGGTTTAGCTGGAGCTGCACTTGATGCTGGCTTGGCAGGGGCAGCACTTGATGCTGGTTTAGCAGGGGCAGGCTTGGCTTCCTTTTTTGCTGCAGGTTTCGACTCCTGCTTCACATCTTTCTTTGCGCCTGGCTTTGGGGGTTGTGCCTTTACTGGCATATTAACAACAGCCCTTGCTCCTATCGGTTTTTGGGCTGGTTTTGCAGCTGCCTTTTTAGGTGCCGGTTTAGCAACCTTTTTAGCTATAGGCTTTGCAGCCTTTTTTGCTACTGGTTTGCTCACTTTTTTTGCTACCGGCTTAGCCGCCTTTTTTGCAGCAGGCTTAGCTGCTGGTTTAGTTGCCTTCTTTGTTACAGGCTTACCTATTTTCTTACTCTTTGCTTTTGTAGCCATTTTCTTTAGTCCTTTCTTTAATTTTTTAACTTAATTAAATTAATCTTAATCATGCCTTAGTTACTGATACGGCCGCTGTTGTATTCTCGTCAAGCTCAATGCTGACAGCGCTTTCAAGCGATTCAACCGGTAAAAACTCTAATGAGGCTGCTAAAATTTCGCTGCAAATATATACTTTATTCATTTCGATAGCCCTTTTAACTATATCGTTTGCATTTATACCTACTATAATTTTGTCTGTAACATCAAAATCGCTCTCCTTGCGTATATTCTGCAAGCGGTTTACTAGTTCACGGGCGATGCCTTCATTCTGCAATTCTTCGGTAATTGAAATATCCAATGCCACTGTTAAGCGCCCGTCTGTTGCAACCTGCCATCCCGGAATATCCTCTGAAAGCACCTCGATATCTTCGGTGCTTAACTCAAAAACCTGATTATTTACAGTAAATGTTTGTTTGCCATTCTTTTCAAACACCATTATTTGCTCTGCATCCATTTCCAGTATCATTGCTGACAAATCTTTCATGGCTCCACCGGCTTTTTTTCCCAATACCTTAAAATTTGCCTTGGCCTTTTTCTTTAATATACCAGATGTATCGCTAAGGTATTCCAATTGCTTTACATTTACTTCGCTAAGCACAAGATTCTTGATTAATTCTACCTGCTCTTGCACTTTTTGATCACCCACCGGGAGCAAAATTTTTTGTAGCGGTTGACGTACTCTGATATTTACTTTTTTGCGTAGCGACAAAACAAGCGAACTTATATCCTGCGCCATCTGCATCCTGAGCTCCAGGTCCTTGTCTATATTGGTCTTATTTCCCTTCGGGAAATAAGCGATGTGCACCGACTGATGTTGATCTATACCCGTTACCGAATTCAAATTTTGGAATAACACTTCGGCATAAAACGGAGATACAGGAGCAATTAACCTAGCAACGGTTTCGAGGCTGGTGTAAAGCGTTTGGTAGGCTGCAATTTTATCTTCCGAGTACTCGCCCTTCCAGAATCGTCTGCGACACAAGCGCACATACCAGTTGCTCAGATGATCGCATACAAAATCCTGTATGATACGTGTTGCGCGTGTTGGCTCATAATCGTTGTAAGCAGCATCTACTTCTATTATCAAACTATGGAGCAATGATATTATCCAACGGTCTATTTCCTGACGTGATGATAAGACTACTTCTTTTTCCTTAAAAGTGAAATTATCGATATTGGCATACAGTGCAAAAAACGAATAGGTATTATGTAAGGTTCCAAAAAACTTGCGTTGTATTTCAACAATACCATCGGTATTAAACTTCAGATTTTCCCAAGGGTTGGCATTGCTAATCATGTACCAGCGGGTAGCATCGGGCCCATATTTGGCAAGCGTTTCAAAAGGATCAACGGCATTGCCAAGGCGCTTGCTCATTTTATTTCCATTCTTGTCGAGCACCAGTCCGTTTGAAACTACATTTTTAAAAGCTACCGAATCGAATATCATGGTACCAATGGCATGCAGGGTATAAAACCAACCTCTTGTTTGGTCAACACCTTCGGCAATAAAATCGGCAGGAAAGGCGCGAGCTGAGTCGTTGCCTTTTGCAAAGGGCAAAGCGGAATCATCGCCCAGATAATGAAACTGAGCATAAGGCATAGCTCCACTATCAAACCATACATCTATCAAATCCAATTCGCGTTTCATCGGCTTACCCGATGGAGCTACCAAAACTATATCATCAATGTATGGACGATGCAAGTCGAACGCATCTTTATTATCGGCAGTTACACGCTCAGGGAATGGATTCGATTTCATAAAACCTGCCGCCACCGATTTGTTTATTTCAGTATGAAGTTCTCCTAAGGTGCCAATGCAAATTTCTTCGTTGGCATCATCAGTGCGCCATATCGGAAGTGGAACACCCCAATAGCGTGAGCGCGAAAGATTCCAGTCTTGCAAATTATTGAGCCATTCGCCAAAGCGGCCTGTACCAGTATGTTCCGGCTTCCAGTTAATGGTTTTATTTAATTCCGCCATGCGCTCTTTACAAGCCGAAGCTTTTATAAACCAACTATCGAGGGGATAGTAAAGCACAGGCTTATCGGTTCGCCAACAATGCGGATAGGTATGTTCATATTTTTCAATCTTAAATGCGCGGTTGCTTGTTTTAAGCTTTACAGCTATATCTACATCTACCGACACATACTCGCTTTCGGGTTGGTCTTTGTAATTTTTTACATACCTGCCGGCAAAGTCTGTAACGGTATCTATAAACTTTCCTTGCTTATCAACTAAAGTAAGACTGCCAATACCGTGTTGCTTAGCAACTCGAAAATCATCGGCACCAAAACTGGGGGCTATATGAACTATTCCTGTTCCATCTTCGGTAGTTACAAAATCTCCGGGTATAATCTTAAATGCATCGCCTGTTTCAGGTTGGGCATAAGGCAAAAGTTGTTCATAACGCATACCTGCAAGTTGAGCACCTGCAATGCTTGTTAGTTTGCGATATGGTATTTGCTTATCTGTTGCTTTATATGCAGCAAAATCTAACAATTCATTTTGCTCATTAAAATATTTTGAAACCAATGCCGAAGCCAATATAACAAAGATGGGTAAATTTGTATACGTATTATACGTATAAATAACATCATACTTTATTTTATCGCCAACAGCAAGTGCGGTGTTGCTGGGCAGCGTCCACGGGGTGGTTGTCCATGCTAACAAAAAAATTTCGGCCGTATCATTCTGTGATAAGTTTCTGGCATTCGATATTAATGATTGACTCTCGGCATTTTGCAGTAAACGAAACTGTGCCACTACCGTAGTGTCTTTTACATTCTTGTAGGTCCCCGGCTGATTTAGCTCGTGTGTGCTCAATCCTGTTCCAGCAGCTGGACTGTAAGGCTGTATGGTGTATCCTTTGTAAAGTAATCCCTTCTTGTATAACAGGCTTAGCAAATACCAACAACTCTCAATATAATAATTCTCGAATGTGATGTAGGGATTATCCAGGTCAACCCAATAACCCATTTTACGAGTAAGGTCATCCCAAACATTTTTGTATTTCATTACCTCCTTGCGGCAAGCATGGTTATAATCATCTACACTTATTTTTTTTCCAATATCCTCTTTGGTAATGCCCATCGACTTTTCTACGGCAAGTTCTATTGGTAAGCCATGGGTATCCCATCCACCTTTGCGATTAACAATAAATCCTTTCTGCGTTTTGTATCGGCAAAAAATGTCTTTAATAGCCCTACCCATAACGTGATGTATGCCCGGCATACCGTTGGCCGAAGGCGGGCCTTCATAAAATGTAAAAGCTTCGGCACCAGCACGAGCCTTAATGCTTTGCTCAAAGGTGTCTTCAACTTCCCACTTAGCCAATACATCAGCAGCCAATGCGACCAAATCAAGCTGCTTATATTCCTTATATTTATTCATAATTTTTTTTTTGGAAAAAGGTGGCCAAAGGTAAGAAAGTTGACATGATACAAAAAGCAGCTAAAAACATACGCAGCAATTCATACTTAATAAGCACTTAAAACAGCAGAAGCTTTAGCCTTCCAAATAAATGTATTGAAATTACGAAATAGGTATTGGGAATTAGGAATTGAGAATTACGAATTACGAATTAAGAGGCACCAAGTGACCCATTAATTAACGAATGTTTTGAATGAAATTGAAAAAACAATTTTCCATCTGAAACCAAAAATAAAATGATACGAAAAACCCAGCTCAGTATATGTAGCCCCAGTTGGGGTGCATTAGCTTAGTAATGATGTTTTGAAATGTCTAATTAAATTATCCTTGTAGATTTGAGTTTTTTGAAAACAATAAACACATGCAGAATATAGCGGCCGCGCACCCGTGGCGCTACAGGGCGCTGCCTCACTAAGCCACCAAAGTAATTGTAGCTTTTAAAAAAAAATACAAAATGTTGTGTCAAGAAAAAGCTAAACGTAGATGTTGGATGGCGCCCTTTAGTGCCACCGGTGCGTAGTTGACTTGAGGCTTGAATTCAGCACAAGTCCAGGGCATAAGCGCCCCTACCTTTTTTACCCTCTTTTTAATCCAACTTGTATAATTAGCTTGTATAAGAACTTATATTTAATTTTTCTACTTTCGTCCACCTATGAAAAAACTCCTGATTAGCATTTCCATATTGCTTCATTGCTTGTTTACTCATGCCCAATATAAGAATAGCAGCGAGGTTACCATTCAACTTGGAAAAAATTATAACATAGGTTTTCCGAATTGCGTGTGCTACGAAATTTTTGTCCGCTCATTTTGCGATAGCAATGGTGATGGCATTGGCGATATCAATGGAATCACCTCGCGACTCGATTATCTTAAGGAGCTGGGAATTGGAGCCATATGGATCACACCTTTCAACCCCTCACCTACTTACCACAAATACGATGTAACGGATTATTATGGTATCGATTCGGAGTATGGCACCCTCGATGATATGCGCACCCTTATTGCCGAAGCTCATGCCCGCCAAATTAAAATCATCATGGATTTGGTGGTTAACCATTGCTCGAGCGATCACCCTTGGTTTAAAGAGGCTTGCAAAAGCGAGTCTAATGCCATGCGCAATTATTTTGTTTGGAAAAAAGAAAATGAACTTTCAAAAAAAGATGATGGCTGGCATTATGTATATCGCAACAATAAGCCCGTAAAAGGAGAAAAGTATTATGGATTTTTTTGGGGTGGCATGCCCGATTTAAATTTTGATCATCCATCGGTTCGCAAAGATATTATCGAAATAGGAAAATACTGGTTGCGCGATATGGGTGTAGATGGTTTTAGACTGGATGCAGCTAAATGGATTTTTCCTCCCGGCAGAGAAAATGAAAACTATACCTGGTGGCAGGAATTTACTTCTGCCATGCGCGCTGTAAAGCCCGATGCATTTTTTCTTGGAGAGATAACTGACAATGCAACTGCTACCGCTCCGTATTTGCAGAATGCACTTACCTCCGTTTTTAATTTCGATTTGGGTTTTAAAATAATTCCCACCATGCAGGAAATGAACGATTCGGGAATTGTTGCCGTGGTAAATAATGCCAGAACATTTTATGCTAAACAGGCTCCCGGTTTTATTGATGCAACCTTTCTTACTAACCACGATCAAAATCGCATCGGCAGTGACCTGCAAGGCAATATGACCAAGATGAAACTGGCAGCTTCAATATTGCTGACACTACCCGGCACACCATTTATTTATTATGGTGAAGAGATAGGCATGCTTGGAAAAAAGCCGGACGAAAATATTCGTGAACCATTTTTATGGGATGCAAAAGATAAAGATGATGGACAATGTCAATGGTTGAAATCAATATACACAGTTTATGGAAAAGTTACTCCCTTAAAAGAACAACAAGATGATCAGCAGTCGCTGTATAATCACTATAAGCGACTGATAGATGTGCGCAATCACTTTAACTCGCTTCGCCTTGGAGAAGCGGAAGCAAGCCCGCTTTCAGATTTGAAGCACATGATCTATGTCATGAAATTTAAAAATGAGCAAATGATAGTAGTGCATAATCTGAATGATAAAGTTTTTGAAATAGACCCGATGATGATTGCCAAAGGCAATCACGAGGTTATATTTGCCAGTGGCGAAGGTGCATCTTTTGCAGGCAAGATAATGTCGATACCAGCAGGTAGCAGTATGATGGTTTTAGTAAAATAAATTTAAAGTAACGGTAACTATATATGAAGTTTTTTAAAACAAACATTTTTTATCTCTTGTTATTTACAGCAGCATTATTTGCTGGCTGTAACAATGGAGCACAAAAGAAAAAAGTAATTGGTCTGAGCATGGATACGTACACCGAAGAGCGGTGGGCCAAGGATGCTGCCATGTTTAAGAAAGAGGCAGAGCGTCTGGGCCTGGATGTAGAGATACAAGCATGTAATGGTGACGAAAATCTCCAGAACAAACACATCGAAAATTTTGTAACCAAACAAGTAGATGCCATTGTTATTGTTCCACATAACAGTAAGACATGCGCCACTGCCATAAAGCAGGCTAAAGAAGCAGGGATACCCGTAATTGCTTACGACCGATTAATTAACGATGCCGACCTTGATCTTTACATTTCGTTCGACAATCAAAAAGTGGGCGAAATGCAAGCGCAGTATATCCTCAATATTGCACCCGAAGGAAACTACATTCTTGCCGAAGGCTCCTCTACGGATAACAATGCACTACTCTATCATCAGGGCCACTTGAATGTATTGAAGCAGGCAATTGATGCAGGGAAAATAAAAATTATAATGGATCAATATTGTAAAGACTGGCTGCCTGCCGAGGCACTCAAGCAAACACAAAATGCACTAACATTATGCAACAATAATGTAGCAGCTATAGTTGCTGCCAACGATGGTCTTGCAAGTGGTTGCATACAGGCATTGAGCGAACAGCAATTGCAAGGCAAGGTGCCGGTGAGTGGTCAGGATGCTGAAGTGAGTGCAATACAACGCATAATAGATGGCACACAAACGATGACCGTTTACAAACCCATTAAACTTCTTGCAACGCAAGCTGCACAGGCCACAGCCATGCTCATTAATAAACAACCCCTGCAGGGTGTTAATGCTAAACTGAACAATAATTTTAAGGAGGTGCCAAGCATTCTACTGGCGCCCATTGCCGTTGATAAAGCAAACTACATGAGTACGGTTGTTGCTGACGAATTTATTGATAAAGGAAAATTAAAAATCCAATAATAAGGTCAGGATGTTGCAAATGCAAAATATATCAAAGCAATTCGGTCAGGTATATGCTTTGCAGGATGTAACCCTTACCGTAAACGATGCAACTATACACGCCATTTGCGGAGAAAATGGTGCAGGCAAATCAACCTTAATGAAAATCTTGAGCGGGGTATATGCGCATCATATGTTTGAAGGCACCATCCTTCTCGATCAGGTTGAAATGCAATTCGAAAACATCCGCCAAAGCGAACATGCAGGCATATCCATTATTGCACAAGAACTTGCCCTGGTACCCGAAATGAGCATTGCCGAAAATATTTTTCTGGGACACATGCCACTTAAAAGTGGCATGATTGATTATGCTACCATGCACAACGAAACTGCCAGGCTGCTCCACATGCTTGGGCTTGAACTTAGTGCCGATACCAAAATTACCGAATTAGGAATTGGGCATCAGCAATTGGTAGAAATTGCCAAAGCACTTTCGAAAAAATCAAAACTGCTGATACTTGATGAACCTACTGCAGCACTTACCGAAACAGAATCAAAAAAGTTGTTACAACTGCTTATCAATTTAAAGCAACAAGGCATAACGCTAATTCTTATTTCACATAAGCTGGAAGAAGTATTTGCCATTGCCGATAACATTACCGTTTTGCGTGATGGAAAAACCATAGCCACAAAAAAAACAACAGATATTACTACCGATGAAATAATTTCGTTGATGGTTGGGCGCGTGCTCACCAAGCTTTATCACAAACCTGAAATTGAAACCGGAGAAGTTCTTTTGGAAATAAAAAATTTATCAACACAACTGGCCGAAAAATCTGTACACAAAAATATAAGCCTGAATGTAAAGCAAGGCGAAGTAGTTGGTATAGCTGGCCTTATAGGTAGTGGCCGTACTGAGTTATTGCAACTGTTGTTTGGCGCACGCACATTTAAAACAGAAGGGCAAATCTTTTTTTCCAATACAGAATACCACGTCCGTAAGCCGCAGAATGCTATTGACAAGGGTGTAGTACTTATAACTGAAGACCGAAAAAAATACGGGCTAGTAACCGACCAAAGCATTTTGTTTAATAACACCTTGTCGTTTCTTAAATATTTTTTACGTGCAAACACCATTTCGCCAGAAAAAGAAATAAGCTATACCAATCAATGCATAACAGCCTATAACATAAAAGCCAACAATGTACAGCAGTCAATTGCATCGCTCAGTGGTGGCAATCAGCAAAAGGTGGCCATTAGCAAATGGCTCTATCATACGCCACAACTTTTACTTGCCGATGAACCAACACGCGGAGTAGATGTGGGTGCAAAAGCAGAGATCTATTCCATCTTATATAAAATGGCAAAACAAAAAACAGCAACCTTGGTAGTATCGTCTGATTTACCTGAACTAATGGGCATTTGCGACCGTATCTATGTTATGTGCAAGGGTAGTATAACAGCAATGTTTCATCGTAAAGATTTTAATTCTGAAAAAATAATGGTTGCAGCCGTGCAATAAAAAGAGGTATGATAAAACAATTATTTCAATCACGATTGGCATTTGTAATTATTGCACTTATCATTATTGCCATTGGCTTTAATCTTGTTACGGATGGGCTTTTTCTATCGCCACGAAATTTCACAAATCTGATGCGGCAAACTTCGGTAGTGGGGTTGCTCGCATGTGGAATGGTGTTGGTAATTGTTGCTGGCGAAATTGATTTATCGGTCGGATCTGCGGTAGCCCTTTGTGGTGGATTTGCAGCCATAAGCAATTGTTTATTTCAGCTTTCACCAATTGCCGCTGTGGTAGCAGCCATGCTTGGCGGCCTTGCCATTGGTGCTATTAATGGCTGCCTGGTAGCATATACGCGCATTCCTGCATTTATTGTTACACTAGGTGGATTGCTTATTTATCGTGGCTTAATAAAAGGTGTCACCAAAGGTGAAACGATAGGACCGATAGCTGATTCGATACAACAATTCGGCATTGGTTTTTTGCCTTCTTATGTAGCATGGATAGTTCTTGTATTATTCTCTTCGCTTTCTTTATTTGGAATTTACCAGGCTATGAAAGCAAAAAAGAATGTAATTCCTGCTGTGCTTGGCTTGCTGACAACACTTGCATTTGCTGCCATGCTCTTTAGTTACAAAGGTATACCGGCACAGGTATTGCTCCTTGCAGTGGTGGCATTGCTAGTTCATTTAGTATCAACAAAATTCCCATTTGGCAGACATGTGTATGCTATAGGTGGCAACCGCGAAGCTGCCTTTTATTCAGGAATAAATATTCGTGAGCATGTGCTCTATATTTACTTATTGCTTGGTGGCATGATTGGTTTAGCATCCATTGTTTATACAGCGCAACTTGGCAGCGCCACACCGGGTGCTGCACGCAACCTCGAACTTGATGCAATTGCCGCTTGTGTGATTGGCGGTTGCAGCCTAATGGGTGGCCGAGGAACGATTGCTGGTGCGCTATGTGGTGCGCTTATGATGGCATCGCTCGACAATGGCATGAGTCTGCTTAATGTGCAGGATTTTTTGCAGGATATAATAAAAGGTTTAATTCTGGTAGGTGCTGTAGCACTTGATATGGCTCCAATGGCAGCAAAAGCACGAAGATGATTTTATCAGGCCGGTTTGTGGTTTAGAAATTTCGATTTTTCTTTTATCTATTTTTCAAATTAATATCATCCTCAAATAATGAACCTGTCCCTTACTCTAATTGCTCCTAATTGTGCCTTGATTTTTTTTATCGGTTTCATTTGTATAAACCTTGCGCCCTGCTTTGGCTTATTGTTTTTTCCTTTAGCTTTTGCATTAACTCATCGCCTTGCTTAGGCTTATTATTTTTTCATTTCACTTTCTATTAAAATGTCGCCCCGCTTGGGCTTAATCAGCTTTATAAAAATCTCAGAGCTCCGTAGAAGCGATATCTTAATAGAAGCAAACGTGCCTCTTTTGTTTAGCTCCGTAGGAGCGACACCATTTTCCTCAAATATGCATTCCGTGTAAGAATTAATTTGATTTATAATATTTGATGCGCCCTAAATTCCTGGCGATTACAAAGGGCTTGTTACTAATAGTATGTTGTTGAAAATCCTACCAAGACATTAATCAGTATGCGCTCATTATTCCTCACCAATTTTTCTATTCAATTATTAAGGCTAATCAAAAACTAAAATTGACAAACAAATTTAGATACTGTTTATTTTAAAAATGACATTAATGAATCCCCTTGGCAGCAAGATACCTTTCGGCATCTAATGCAGCCATGCAGCCACTTCCTGCGGCAGTCACCGCCTGACGATAGGTTTTATCCTGCACATCTCCCGCGGCAAAAATTCCGTCTTTACTAGTTTTTGTAGTACCGGGCACGGTGTGTAAGTATCCTGTTTCGTCCATGTCTAATTGCTCTTTAAAAATATCTGTATTAGGCTGATGACCTATGGCTACAAAAAAACCGGTTACTTCAAGCACGCGCTGCTCCTTGGTTTGGGTGTTTATTAGCAGCGCTCCGGTTACGGTTTTATCACCAAGTATCTCTTCGGTTTGGTGGTTATACAACACTTCAATGTTTGCCGTATTTTGTACGCGATGCTGCATTGCCTTGCTAGCCCTCATTTCACTTTTACGCACAATCATATATACTTTGCGGCATAACTTAGCAAGGTAAGTTGCTTCTTCGGCAGCAGTGTCTCCTGCACCAACAATGGCTACATCCTGCCCCTTAAAGAAAAATCCATCGCACACGGCACAAGCCGAAACACCAAAGCCATTAAGGCGTTGCTCGCTCTCAATGCCAAGCCATTTGGCCGAAGCACCTGTACATATAATCACACTTTCGGCTTCTATTTCATGCTTTTCGTCAACCACCACTTTATAAGGCGGCATGCCTGCACTAAAGTCAACACTGCTAACATAGCCCCAACGTATATCGGTACCGAAGCGTTGTGCTTGCTTGCGAAAATCTTCCATCATCTCAGGTCCTTGCGTTCCATCAGGGTAGCCGGGATAGTTTTCTACTTCGGTGGTAATGGTTAGTTGGCCTCCGGGTTGCAAGCCAGCAATCATCACAGGTTTCATATCGGCACGGGCGGCATAGATGGCGGCAGTGTAGCCCGCAGGGCCACTTCCTATTATTAAACACTTTACTTTTTCCAACTTGATTTTCTTTTTTTGTGGTGGCGAATTTAACTATTCGTCTGTAATGCGAAATGTGTTAAGTAAAATTTCGCTATTCTTGTTGCAAGTTTAAAATCTACTGATGGTGGTTAAGTCCTTTATTGCGGAAGTTTACGAGCATGTTATTGCTAATTATTCAGAGGGCTATCATAAGCTGCAACTGATATTCCCCTCACGTAGGGCGTGCAAGGCATTTTCCGACTATTTTAAAAAAAATATTGGCAAGCCTACCCTGCTTCCATCTGTAATTTCTATCGATGAGTTTTTTAGAACTCATAGTCAACTGATAATTGCCGATACTTGGGTTTTGGTTTGTGAACTGTTCCACATTTATAAAAAATATTACGAAACAGACTTTGACACCTTTTACCCTTGGGGTAAAATTCTGATTAGTGATTTTGAAGAAATCGATAATCATCTGGCTGATGGCAATAAGTTATTCAGCACACTCGAAGATATTTCGCGCATCGAAAGTCAATTTGAATGGGCCTTTGAAGAAAAGACATCGATCCAACAATTTTGGCAATCGCTGCTTGGCGATGATTATCAGAATTCGGACATGCGAAAAACTTTGTTGCCAACTGGCAACATCTCCGGAGTGTGTATGCCGAATTCAGCGAATGGATGATTGCCAACAACCTGGCATATAGCGGATTTGTGAAACGAAATTTACTTGCCGATATAAAATTAAAAGGTCTTAATGCGCCTTATACCATGCATTTGTTTTGCGGATTTTATGCCCTTAGCAAAAGTGAAGAAGCAATTATTTCGACCTTAATAAAAAATCAAGTTGCCGATGTTATTTGGGATATAGATAATTTTATTACCGACCACAAATATAATCCTGCTGGCGAATATTTAAAACATAACAAACTGATTACATCAAAGTCACTTTTTAGAAATGACTACTTTGCTACACAGCACAAGACCATATCTTGCAATGGTTTTCCATCTAACTTTAGTCAGGTTCAATATGCAGGCAGCTTAATAGAAAATGCGGCAACTGATAACAAGGCACTGACGGTGGTGCTCCCTGACGAAACCATGTTGATACCGCTCTTGCACAGTATCGATATCCAAAAACAGATTTCAATATCACCATGGGCTTGCCGTTGCGCAACTCGCTAGCCGAACACTTGGTGCTTTCGTTTATGCAGTTGATCGAAAAATTTAAATTCGATAAATCTCAAAACCTGCTTCTTTCAAAAATTTATTTCCAAGATTTTATTTCTACTCCATTGCTTGCTTTCACACATCTTCAAAACAATAATACTTCGGATGTTATAATCGGAGGCAATTACCTTTACCTGTCATCCGTGGCAAGTAATTACAATAAAGGCATGGTGGATGTGATTGTGAATACCGCCCAATCGACTTCTATTAGCGCAAGTATACTGCAACTGATAGAGTATGTTTTAAATCATAATCTGCAAATTGATTTTGTAAATCGCGCCTTACTACAGCAGTTGGTATTGCTTATTAATCGAACCATGAAAAGCCTGGCGCACGTGCAATCGTCCATTGTTATAAAAGATATTTTGCGAACTGTAAAAGTTCCCTTTGACAGCGATAAGAATGCCTCCATTCAGCTTATGGGTTTTTTGGAAACGCGTTGCCTTGATTTTGATGAACTCATCTTGTTAAATTTAAACGAAGGTGTGTTGCCATCTGATTCCACTTTGAAAACCTACATTCCTTACACCTTACGCAAGGCATTTAAATTACCTCTCGAAGAAAATAATGAAAGCATATCTGCATACCATTTTTACCGTTTGTTGCAACGTGCTAAAAAAGTAGATTTAACTTTTAACACCGAAGTTAACTCGCTAGGGGCAGGCGAACCTTCACGCTACATCAGGCAACTGGAATATGACATTCTACAACAGTGTCCTTCTATTTCCTATTCCAAAAAAGTTATGGCTGCACCGGTTCCTGATATGGAACAAATTCAATTAGCGGTTACTAAAACAAACGACTTGATTGAAAAACTGCGCGACATGTACTGCACGCATCAGGTTAAATTTTCGCCCACGGCACTTAATATGTATATCGAATGTAAGCTAAAATTTTACTATCGCTACATTTTAAAAATTAAAGAACCTCAAAGAGAAGAGACCGAATTAAGCCCTATGCAAATAGGCAACATCATTCATCTGGTAATGGAAAATGCCTATAAAGACAAAGTAATACTTAACAGCAACTTACTTAGTCAGGTAGAAGAGCAATTGGACACGCTCTTATATGCTGCCTATGTTAAAGAATATGAAACGAAAACAATTCAAAATAATAATATCGTTACTTATGATGTATTACAAAATATCATTCAATCCATTATTGCTGTAGATAAAGCACGATTGCCAATAACGCTGGTAGCTTTGGAAAAAGAGTTTGAAGAAGAATTTAAAATCAATGAAAAAGACACGGTACTAATTAAAGGAATTATTGACCGGGTAGAAAAAGCTGAAGATCATTTTCTGATTGTAGATTATAAAACCGGCAAGGTGGAACTAACTGATACTCTCGAAAAAATCTTTACTGACAGTAAATACAAAGTCGCCTTTCAATTATTGCTGTATGCTGCCGCGCTTAAAGAACCTGCAGTTAAAGTTGCAGCATTTCCGCTTAAAAAAGTGAAAGAAGGGCTTGACTATTTATTCGATGGCAATATGATTACCGAATCGATGATGATTGAATTTAAGGACAGGCTGGCTCGACTTCTAAACGAAATAATAAACGAACCGGTAGACCTAAAACCCACCACTAGCCTAGGTAGCTGCAGCTATTGTGACTTTAAGTTGCTTTGCAGGCGATGATCTGTCAAATAAAAGTTTGCTGAATTAGAATATTTGCTAAGTTTGTGAATCTAATTCAACATCATGATTCAATCTAACTTAATACGAGCTATTCTATTCGTTTTGATGATAGGAAATGCCCAGGCACAAATAGTAATTAATGAGTGGTCGGCATCAAACGTTAATACAATCAATGATAATTTTAACCAAAAAGAAGACTGGATAGAATTATACAATACCTCGTCAAACCCAATAGACTTACAGGGATATTTTCTTACAGACAAACCATCTAATAAAACTAAATGGGAATTTCCAAGTGTGACTATTCCTGCCAACGGCTATCAACTAGTTTTTTGTTCGAAACAAAATACGGTAGTGGGCACGTTTGTACATACTAGTTTTAAGCTAACACAAACAGACTATGAAACCATTGTACTTTACACACCCAGTTTGTTGGTTATGGATTCTGTCACCATGATTCCTGCTCTCAAAGATCACAGTCGCGGTCGCACTACTGACTCAGCGCCAACATGGTCATTATTTGCTACACCTACCCCGGGCGCTGCCAATGCCAATGCGCTAACAGGATATGTTCCTGTACCTAATTTTGATACGCCTATTGGATTTCACAATGCTGCAATAAGTGTTGCCATTACATGTTCCGATTCAAACGCAGAAATAAGATACACCACCAATGGCGATGAGCCAACACAAGCTTCTACCCTATACACCGCGCCCGTAGCCATAAGCGCCACTGCAGTTTTGCGTGCCAGGGCATTTAGCACCGACCCTGCTTTCCATCCCAGCTTTATTGAAAGCGGAACTTTTTTTATCAATGTAAATCATGCTTTACCTGTGGTATCAGTATTTGGCGAAGGATTGAACGATTTGTTTGGTGGCACACAATTTTCTCCAACTACAGGAATCGAAATTTACGATGAAACATATACACTCATGGGTACATCATATGGTGAAGCCGATGAGCATGGTAATGATAGTTGGGCATATGATCAACGCGGTATCGATTTTATAGGCCGCGATCAATTTGGTTATTCGAGCGGAGTTAAAGCGCAGGTATTCAAACAGAAAGATAGAGAACATTACCAACGCTTGATTTTGAAGCCTGCAGCCAATGACAACTACCCATTCGAAGGGGTGCACATATACGCGATGCTTATTGCCATGAGCTATCGCAGCGTGGCAAACTAGAGCTTGATGAACGCACTACTCAGTCATGTGTGTTGTATCGCAACGGAGAATATTGGGGCGTGTATGAACTTCGCGAAAAAGTAGACGATCTAGATTTTACAAGCTATTATTATGATCAGGATGAACCAAACGTAGAGTTTTTACAAACATGGGGTTCTACCTGGGCACCTTATGGCGTAAACGCTCAAAATAACTGGAATACGTTTTTAGCCTGGGTCAATGCCAATAACCTGAATGTACCGGCTAACTATAATTACATCGATAGTGTATATAACATAGAAAGTTTGACAGATTACTTTATTCTGAATTCTTTTACAGTATGCCAGGATTGGCTTAACTGGAATACTGCATGGTGGCGCGGTCTTGACCCTGCGGGTAAAAAGAAAAAATGGCGCTATACCTTATGGGATATGGATGCCACCTTTGGCCACTATATAAATTATACCGGTGTTCCCAACACCGGACCAAGCGCTGATCCTTGTGACCCCAATACACTAAACGATCCGGGAGGACAAGGACATGTTCCGATTCTGAATAAGCTGATGCAAACAGATACATTTAAAGTGTACTACATCAATCGGTATGTTGATTTGGTAAATACCGTTTTTAATTGTAACAACATGCATCAGGTTCTGGACAGTATGATTGCTGCTATTGACCCTGAAATGGATGCACAATGCACCAAGTGGGGTGGAACCAAATCGGGTTGGCAAGCAAGTGTGAATACCTTAAGCAACTTTATTGACGACCGTTGTGTGCAGCTTATCAATGGCTTTATTAATTGTTATGATCTTAAAGGACCTTACGAAGTACAAATTAATGCTATTCCGAAAGCGGGAGGTGTAGTAAAATTTAATTCACTTTTTATTGATGATTATGTTTGGACAGGAAAATATTTTGGCAACATAAAGCAATACCTTGCTCCTATCCCCAATCCGGGTTACCATTTTACGCATTGGTCTATTGAAGGCGATACGCTTTTTCCATCAAACAACGATAGCCTTGTGTTTCTAAATATTGATACCAATATTAAAGTGATTGCACACTTTGAATTTGAGGATACCACCACTACAAAAAATGAAATTTTTGTACCTACTGCTTTTTCTCCCAATGGGGATGGAGAGAATGATGTATTCAAGGTATATGGTGATAGTATAGAAACAGTAACCATGGAAGTGTACAATCGCTGGGGCGAAAAAGTTTTTTCAAGCAATAATAAAAACGAAGGTTGGAGAGGCACCTATAAAGATCAATTGTTGAATTCAGATGTATTCACCTTCAGGGTTGAAGTTGTCATGGAAAATAAAAAACGAATTTCAAAAAAAGGATCAATCACTTTGATGCGTTAACAGTTATATGAAAAAATACACACAACATATACTATCAGGGTTATTGCCGTTTCTTTTTGCAGCAACACTGAGTGCTCAGGATATACACTTTACTCAATTTCACGAAGCACCTCTTACATTAAATCCGGCCTTAGCAGGAAATTTTCTGAATAAATACAGGTTTTGCTTAAACTATAAAAATCAATGGCCCACTGCCGGCAAGGGATACAATACCGTAAATGCATCGTTTGATATGCCTATGTTTCGTGACCCTAATGCCGGAAGCAAAAAAGTAAGCTATATGGGCGCTGGTATTAATCTATATAAAGACATGGCTGGAGAAGCCAACTTTGGTGCCTTTCATGGTTCGTTCAATGTTTCGGGGGTTGTACCAATAGCTGTGCATCATCAGTTATCGCTTGGGCTGGCAGCAGGAGTATCGCAGCGCAATGCGAATATAAACAATCTGCAATGGGGTTCTCAATTTCAAAATGGTGCTTATGATCCATCTATAAGTGGTGAGCCTGATAGACTTAGCACTGCTGCCTATCCTGATTATTCGCTTGGTTTCAATTATGAATTTAATACTGATGAGGAATCCTTTCAAGGTTTTAGTTCTAAAAAATTCAATGTTGGTTATGCCATCATTCATTATAATAAACCGAAAATTGGTGTAGGTAATTTTATTTCGGATGTAGTGTATCGAAAAAAAGTGTTGCACTTTAATGGTTCGTTTGATATAGGAGGTGGGCTTCGAGCTTTGCAACCAAGCATTGCGTATATCAGGCAAGGCCCTTCTAAAGAATTAATTATTGGATTTCTTGTTCGGAACCGCAAGGAAACCGAAGGTAAATTTACCAACTTGGTTGTGCCTGCTTCAATCAGCTATGGAGTTTACTTTAGGTTGGGCGATGCAATTGCACCAACTATTATTTATTCAAAAGGCAATTGGCAATTAGGCTTAAGCTACGACATCAACTATTCATCCAACATAGTTACTACGCGCTCAGTTGGAGGCCCCGAACTTTGCTTAAAAATTATGCCGCCAAGCAGGGTTCGCTTTATGCGAAAATATTCCTAATAAAAAAACCGGATACTTCAATTGAAGCACCGGTTAATCAAAATTGATGAGCAACTTTTTTTAATGTGCAACTACTAATCGTTGCATCGTTTGTGTTTCGCCAATAGTAAGTTTTACCATATACACACCATTCTTCACTTCAGTCAAGTCCAGGGTATTGGCATTTTCATTTGCTTCAAAATTTTGCGACACTATAACTTTACCTTGCAAATCAACTATCGAAAAATTCACTTGTTGGCCATCAAAACCATCGCTGAGTTCGAATTGAATTTTTTCGTTGGCCGGATTTGGATAAACTGCCAAACCTTCGAATAATGAATTATCGCTGCTTAAACGTTGTACTGCTGTGGTAAATGGAATCCATGGTGTCCATGGGCTTGTATTATTAGCTCCACAAAGTGCTCTAGCTTTCACTTTATAACTGGTACTAGCCGTCAACACATTACCAATGGTGATGGTAGTGTTTACCGTATTACGAATTAATAAAAATGGTACCGGATTATTTTGTCCATTTTCTACACGCACTCTATACGAAGTTGCACCTAGTACCGGACCCCATGTAAACTTAGCACCTTTGGCTGTAATGTTTGAAACAGTTAAGTTAGCAGGTGCAGTATTGCAGGCATTGCCGCCACCGCCACCAGCAACAAAAAAGAATACGTTTGACCAGTTACTGTTTTGGCCACCACAATTTGTTCTTACCTTAAACTTATAATTTGCACCATTGTTAAGTCCTTGTGGCATTATGCTGTTGGTAATACTTTGCAAGGTAATGGTTATCACTTGCGGATTGCCCTGTGCGTTTTGAATTTCGACTGTGTACGAGGATGCCCCTGGAACAGCATTCCATGCTAAGGTGGTGGCTCCATTAATTGAAGTTGCGCTTAATCCTGTAGGGATACCACAATTCTGTGCGTTTACATTAATTGCAAACAATGTCACAATAAGCGACATCATTAATTTGGTTAAATTTTTCATCATTAATTAAATTTTTAAATGTTAGACTGAATTACTAATCGATCGATCGCGAGACAATAGTATAACATATTTTATTACTCAAAAAAATATTCTACCTCAAACAGGAATCTTTCTGTTTGAAATGGATTTTATAAATCACGAGGCTTTAGAATGGATATAAAAATATAAAAAACAAACACAGACAGAACGCAGGCAACGTCTGCGTCAAGTTATCTACCAAGATTTGAAATGCCCGTTAATAGGCAATCTCAGCCACTGCGTGAAACAGAATATTCGATTACTGAACGAGAATAAAAGACAGTTAAAGGTTGCGTGCCGAGATGGTAACATCACTACTTCTACCTTTATCATCAATGCAGGTAATTTTAATATTACCGGTATGAGGCTTAAAAAATACTCGTTCGTCCGGTGCAGCAGCCTTGTATAACATATCATCAATATACCAATATACACGGGCTACATCACTTGCGGCTTGCGACTGCAGCAACAACTGCGAGCTGTCGCTTGCAGCTAATACATAATCAGCTTTGGCACTTGGCGATATTATCTGAGGCGAAGCATCGGTAGAAATATGAGTACAGAGTGGATTATGCGCAGGTAGTTTTGCAAAGGCAATTCCCTGCTGCTGATAAAATGATGTAAGCGCCAGACTGATGTTAGGACACCGTATAGTGTTATAGTTACCATCAGCAGGTTTACAGCCGCTGCAATACGAATACTTCATGTCGGGTGAAACAGCTACATCGCGATTGTGCATGCACCTCTCATAATTGCTAACCATGGGTATATACCAATCAACCGTTTTGTCAGAACAATCATCACCCGGCACTTTGCCGGTAGTGCTGCACACGCTTCGCAAAGCAAGCGCCCCCTTATCTTGCATCCAACTCTCCTTGTTGGCATCTTCTACGGCATTAAATAAAGAAATTAACAAAGGCGTGGACATATCGGCACCGGTAAGTTCTGGCACACCTTGTCCCGAAAAATTCCCTAACCACACACCTATGGTGTAACGGTGATTGTATCCTATGCACCAGGCATCGCGCCTCCCATAAGAGGTGCCGGTTTTCCAAGCAACAGGCTGACTGCGCTTTGTGTTGGAAAAATTATTGGGCATATCGGGTCGGTTAAGTTGCGTTAAGATGGAGGTGAGCATAAAAGCAGACTCCTTCGAAACTAATTGTACTTTGGAAGTATCGCAATGTTGCTGTAGATAATTCAGCGGTCTTAATTGTCCGTTATTTGCAAAACTGCTATAGAGTCTGCTAAGCTCTTCAAGTGTGGCACCACAACCACCTAATATAACGCTCAAGCCCAGTTGCTTTTCGTTGCGTGCTACGCTTTCAAAACCTGCTTGTTTTAGTCTCGAAACAAAGTGATTGATGCTTACATCATTTAGTGTTTTAACTGCAGGAATATTTAAAGAATTAATAAGAGCAAACTCGGTGGTTACCGAACCATTATGTTTCTGGTCAAAATTTTCAGGCACATATCCTGCTACATTTATTGGCACATCCTCAATTTGCATTTGGGGAGTAAGCAGCCCTTTGTCGAACGCGCAAGCATATAGCAAAGGCTTTAAGGTGCTCCCGGGGCTTCGCACAGCTCTTACTCCGTCAACCTGCCCTGCATTGGCTGCATCAGCATAATCAGGCGAGCCAATATATGCCAGCACATTTCCGTTCGTATTATCTAAAATTAAAACGGCAGCATTATTTACATTTATGCCACGCATACGCTGAGCATAAGTACTTGTTATACCTTGAGCAATTTCCTGCATTTTATAATCCAGTGTAGTAGCGATAATTGGTTCATTGCTCATACCTTTTATTCTATTACAAAAATGTGGAACATACTTTGGCAATGAGTGCCTCTTAAGTTGAAGAGGCTCGCCAATGGCATCAACTATTATAGTTCGATCAAAAACTTTTTCAGAATGAAAACGCAACAACCATTTGTTGCGCTGCTCCATTAGCTGCTGATAGTTATCGGGCTTGACCAACGAAGTTGGCTTATTTGGAATGATAGTAAGCACTACAATTTCTGCAAGGCTAAGCTGTTGGGGAGGCTTTTGAAAATAAATCATAGCAGCTGATTTTATCCCTTCAATATTTCCTCCATAAGGAATCAGGTTTATGTATGCCTGAAAAATTTCATCCTTACTGTAATGCATCTCCAACTGAATGGCATTCCAAATTTCTACCACTTTATTTGAATACGTTCTCTTCTTTGGATTACTCATACGCGCTACCTGCATGGTAATGGTAGAAGCTCCTGATGTTCGTTTAGCATAAAACAAATTATTGAACAAGGCCCTACCGGCTGCTATCGGATTAAATCCCGTGTGATAATAAAACCACTTATCTTCCTTTTGCAAAAATGTTTTTCGCAACAGCGGATTAACTTCGCTCAACTCCGTTTTTAATCGCCACTTATCATCGCTGCTTAAGTATGCATGCATAATTTTTCCATTACAATCCTTTACAATGGTTGAATAAGCAATTGTTAATCTGAAAGGAAATATCATGTCGAGCACCAATAAAATTACCACCACAGCAAGAATGCTACACACCACACGAGCAAGCCATTTTTTATACTTTGCTTTCCAACCAATTACAGTACTCATCGTTATTGTTTTGATTATTCAGTTTAACAGGAGCACTTGTCCTTAGTCAATAACAACTCTGCCGCCCCCGTGATAGGAATGATACTCGCCATTGTACATAGCATCGGCACTTACAGGCCCCATGCGGAAAGCACCCTTAGTAACACACCGTACCATGTAATAAAACTCTTTTGGATAATTGTTTACATCGGTGTATAGGTTGATGCGATCATCTCTGATGTCAGTATGTTGTGGCGTATAAAAAGTCTTAATCCATGCACACTCGGCAGTAGAGGATAAACGAGGGTTTTCAATTTCGAACCCGGCAGGCAACATATCAGTTATCACTACATTCTCAATATTCTTGCGGGTAGTTCCTACCACAGATATTTTCACAATTATCAGATCATTTTGTTTCAACGAAGCCGGATTAATTACCGTACCATTTCGGTTATAAAAAGTTTTGCGTACGGCCATGTATTTATCTTCCTCCTTAAATGTGCCTGACTTATTTATACCTTCACTTGTAAAGAAATAATACACATTTCCAGTGCCACTTGCAGTAATCGAAACCTTCTTACCCGTTAGGTCTTTTAAATTAACCACTGCATTTTTTTCTGCACAACTACCTACCGGCTTGCCATTAACGTATACAGTAGCAGTAGCATTATTCGATTTGTTTTTGCGTGCAATTTTTCCAAGGGCGATAAAGCTAAAGGCACACTCTTGCGTGTTCATATAAGTCTGTTGTTTTATCTGCTCCGAAATATGTTTTGCCATCTCATTTACTTGCGGGTTTGCAGGATCTACTTCGAGTAACGTATTTAATGCAATGGATTCGTCACGCAAGTAGGAGTAAAAACTACCTCCGGTTACCGACTCTGCTATTTCACCTGAAAAAGCTTTAGGCAAAATCTGCTGATAGGCGGCCTTATTTCCTGCAAGCGCATATGCGCTTGCCAGCATATAGCGTGCATCCAAACTCAATGATGTCAGATTGGCTTTGTAATAATTCATCGATGACATCTGTGCTTTGCCGGCCAATGCCAACACATATAAGGAGTAGGATACTTCGCGCGGTGCAACTTCCTTCTGCTGGTTGCTATTATAATAATAAGTCTCGGTGCGCCTCTCGCTCAACATGGATATTAAATAATTATAAAGTTTATTGAGAACGTTCTGATCTACATCAAAACCAGCTTTGCGGGCTTCGAGCAAAAAATGTGTGGCATAAACAGACCCGTACCAACTTTCGTAGCCTCCACCTTGCCAGTAGGCCAATGCTCCATTACCCATCTGCATACTTTGCAGTTTTATAATAGCCTGCATTACATTGTAGTTCGGATTATTTTCTGTTGCTCCACCGGGCATTTTCATATCTCGAACCAAATCGGTGAAGTATAATTGTGGAAACACTGCACTGGTAGTTTGCTCTACACAACCATGGGGATAACGTACAAGATAATCGAGGCTGCGGCCAAATGATACCAAAGGTGAACGGCTTACTATCAATCTTGCTTCGGTACTGCTTTCTATAAAACCACCAGCCAAATCAACCTCGGTCTTTGAGCCTGCAGCTATTGTTCCGGAGCCACTATTTACTATTAGGATGTTGCAGGGCGCGAGGTCATATTAACTTCCTCTTTAAATGTTTCTTTACCAGCGTATACGGTGGTAGTTATGGTACCCGCCCCTATAACTTGCTGTGTATAAACGCGCAGTTTTAATTGTGACTCGCTGTTAGGTTTTATGTTTACCTCACCGGGATTATCAACTACCTTGAAAGGGCCAGTAGCAGTAATGCTTACCTTGCCAGTAATTGCGCTTGCAGTAGTGTTGCTGAGGGTAACAGGCATGATGATGGTATCACCGGGACTTGCAAAGCGAGGCAAACCAGAATTGATTACGATAGGATCGGCCACTTTCATAAATGTTTCGGTACCATTAAATTTTTGATCTTTAAAAGATACCGCCATGATGCGCAACGAACCATTAAACTGAGGAATATCAAAACTAAACTCAGCCATACCATTCTTGTCAGATTGGATAATGCCACTCCATAACGCTACCAGATTTACACGTTTGTTGGTAATGGGATTTACACGTTTTGCTAAATCAAATTCGTCACCACCGGTGGCTGTACGTTTACTCATCACTTCATTAAACAACATGGGGTAAATATTGTAGGATGTTACACCTAATGCTCGTTGTGCGTAAAAGAAATCGTATGGATTAGGACTTTTATAATTTTTAATTTGCAATATACCTTCGTCCACAACGGCTATGGTAACAGGGGTATTGGGCGTAGTTTGCACTCGCACACTTTGTTTGGTACGCGAACGCGACTGTGTGGCAGCCTCTATTTTCAAATCTAATTTTCTTGTAGGATTTTCAACAATAATACTTTTAACTCCGGAAGCAACCACCAAAGGATTGCTGCCATCATCTTGCGGACGAATGACAATTGCATTAACATAGATATTGGGCAAATGCTCATCTTTAAGTGTAAAATCGAGCGTAGCAGATTTATTATCTGTGCTGATACTGTAATGGTTTAATACTTTATCCTGCTCAATGGTAACAATCATTTTACCGACAAACGGTGTCTTGAAAAGTAACTTCACTTTATCACCCACTTTGTATTTTTCCTTATCTGCTTCGATGTCAATATTTCCTTCATTATTAACTTCAAAGCTGTTATTGTTTGTACGGCCAAAACTGTATGCATAAAAATAATTGGTCACATAATTATTGCTGCCGGGCAGGCTAACGTGTACCTCATAACTGCCATTGTATAGCGGTGTGAATGGCAATGAAGTTTGCGAATTGATAACAATTTCCTTTTGCAGTTGTATGATATCGCGATACTGACTGTTGTAGCGATACCCGTTACCATAACGCTCCATTACCGAATACCACTCCTTACGAACAATGGTAACTTTTGCTTTGGCATTTGTCATAGGCTTGTCGTCAGCATTTACAGCACAAAGGTTTATAGTAACCGGTACATCGAGGCTTACATAATTATCAGCCATGTCAATACCCAGCAGGTACGGTTGGGTAATCAGCTCAAAAGAAGATTCGCGGTTTACCGGCCTCCCCGACTCATCAAACACGGTTGCAAAAATGCGTCCTTTCAAAATACCGTGATTGGCATATTCATTGGTCATAAAAAATCCTTCGCTCCATTGTCCATTGCTATTGGTTGTTCCGCTGCGTTCTATTATTGAGAAACTCCTATCGAATCGTGATAAACTAAAATTATATTGGCTGTACTTTTTGCTTTGAAAATATTGATTGCCCATGGTTAGCTCTGCTTTATAATTACGATTGGCAGCCGGTGGTCCAAATAAATTGGTTGCAGTAGCCAATGCAACTACACTATCGCCCAATGCGAATCGCTTTTTGCTTAATTCCAGCTTTACCGCAATTTTATCTGGCATAAACTCCTCTACGCTAATTGATTTGCGGCCTATTGGCTCGCGTGCTGCACTATACAATTCTACCTGGTAGGTTCCGGTAACAGCAGCAGCTGGTATAGGCACATCGGCCATGCAAGAGCCTTGCTCATCAAGTATTTTCTTTATTGATTTAAACTCGCGGCCATTAGGCATAAGTATGCGAAAACGCACCGGCATCTCTCCGGGCTTTTGCCATTTCATATCGCGTACAATAGCTGCCAGGTGCATAGTTTCGCCAGGGCGGTACAAGTCACGGTCACCATATATGTAGGCATCATATACCTGCTCGGTAATGTATTTTCCTCCTACATCAAAGCGCGCCTGTTCAATACGGTTGCTATAATTAAGTTTTATAAAATTATAATCGCTTCCATTACTTGCTGTTATTAATCCTACTTTATAATCGGGAAATACACCTTCGGGTTTATCAAATACAGCTACTCCATCGCTATTGGTGGTAATTGTTTTAATGGGTTGGTTTTTTGAGGTAACCAAGCCAACCTTTACTCCACTAAGCGACTTTGCTGCGCTTATACTGTTAGCAAATACAGTAACTGCCTGAGGCGATTCTTTTACAATTAATCCAATATCAGATATTGACATCACCTTGCTTGCCTGCACCCATTGCTGATCGGCACTTTGCACTTGCACCACATATACACCCGCTACGTTCTTTGCCTTATCTTCAAAATCGAAGTGAAGTATGCGCGAAGCATTGCGCTTCTCCAATGTTTTAGTTTCTACTTCCTGCGAATAAATAAGATCTCCATAGTCATCGATACTAAACGACTGATAATCGTAATAGTAATCTTCATCGTAATCATAATACCCATCGTATTGGATGCCCTTGCTAAGAAACTGCAACATATTATTTTCGTAAACTTTATATATCATTACTTTCACTTTAGGTATAGAAGTAATGTTAACAAGCACATTGCGAAAACCCTTGCTACCAAGATACATGGCCTTATTGCTGACAAAAGAAATGGACGGATTCAATTTTCCAAAAACCAAATCTTGCTCGAAACTTGACTTTAATGTACCACCCAATGCAGATTGTAGCGAAGTTGCCACGGCCAATCTATAGGTGCTATTAATCTCAAAATTTTCGGAAGTAAGCATACAGCCATAATCTGTTTTGGTGATTTCGAAAACAACATCGGGGTTGACGGTGATACTCTTAGCAAGGGTTGACTCTTCCAACTCGACCGAAGTATAAATCATAATAGAGCCTATGGTGCCGGTATGTTCTGTTTGAACATCGGTTATGGTGACTTTACTTTTGGAAGGAATAATACTTTCGTATGTAATGGGTGCTGGTGCTGTGGATTGCGAATAAGGAATGGGCAACCCTTTCTCAATTTTAATTAAAGCGGGTTGGTCATCATCGCTTTCGGGTACATTTTCCAATTCAAACTCAAGGCTTTCGCTTATGGACGTTGATGCTGACTTAACAGCCAACTCAGTTCCGCCACTTGTTACTTTAAGAAAGCGCAACACTTCGGCAGGATTAATTTTATAATTGAAATCGAGTTGCATTTTAAGTATAGCCTTATTGGCCTGGGCTGGCAAGGCCAGCCAGTGGAAGGATACATTGTTTAGCATAAGTCCGGCAGTAGCAGCTTTGAAAACGGAATTGCCCGAAAAATTTAATTGCTTATTGGATTTAAGCAATTGAGCTGTAACTAGCTCGATGGTATAAGCCGTGTTGGGTGCAAAGCGCTCAGATGGTGTGAAGCTAAACTCATGATCGCTAATCCATTTGGTGCGACCACTTACCGAAGGCGTAATTTTCAATAAACTTTCGTTTACAAAATTTCCGATGACTGAATCGCTCACAAGTTTGCGCGAGAAGGTAAAGTTGAGCGACTGCTCGGCAATGAGTTCATCGCCAAAATTGTGGGCAACCAGCGTGACTTCGTTTTCTTTGTTTTTGCAGGCACTTAATGCTAACAGCATGAAGAATAAAATATAGCGTACGTACGACTGCGCAGCGGCAGCTTTTTTTGTTATGACTAACATTTTTTAATTATTTGATTACAGGTGGTTTTTGTTTGATTGTTTTTTGCTACCATTAATGTCCTCGTATTGCCTCGCATGCTTGCAACGCAAGCAACGGTACTAACGGAAAACGTAAGGACATAAATAGCCGGATAAGTGCATTCAATAATCCAAAAAATTTAAAACAATTATGGCACTGTTGATAAAATAAATTATCGGCATTTTAAGAGTGATGAAAATGAGAGGGATTTTGAGAAGGGCTTCAAGCAGGGGTTGAAAATTTATTGCTGAAAATTTTCAGAAAAAGAGGTGGTTTCTACATGGCTTATGTTAAGCAGATTATTTTTAACTTAAGGATGGTTACAACATCTTGAAGTAAGATGTACAAATAACATCAAAATATATTCCATGAGTATATGATGATGCGTTAAAGAATTTGTAAATGTTTGTTTGGATTTTTTTTCGATGAAAGATGTTGGATTATAAAAATGCAACTTCAATAAATAAGTTGAAAGTGATGCAAGGCAATTAAAAAGCAACCTTACACGATAGTTGCTAACAGGCTTGCAGCGCAAGGGATATGGAGGGTTTAGCTCTTTTTGTTTTTTCGGCTAGGTGTGGTAGAGCAATGGCTGTGGGTGCCGAAAAACAAAAAAGCCGTAGCGCAGCGAAGCCCGAAGTAGCCCGGTCTTTTCATCAGGCAAAAAAAGTTGCCGGTTTGTGAGTTGATTTTTTGCCTGATGAAAAGATGCGCCCTGATAATTTTCTACTTCTTATTTTTGAATATAGCAGCCATTATAACGGCAAGCAGAGTACCAATTACTAATCCACCAAAAAAGATCTGTGCGAGATAATTTTTAAGGGTGAAGTAATCTTTAGCAAAATTTTCTGCCTTGGTGAGGTCTTCCTTTTTTTCAAGCGCTATTTGTTTGCTCACATCAATCATGTAAGTAAAGTAATTGGGATTGACTAGCAGGTGATAAATTAACTGACCGGCAATACCACATGCAGTAGCAATAACGGCTATGGCAAGTCCATGCCGAAGTAATTCTTTGAAAGTTGCCGAGCCTTGAAAAACCTGTGTTCTGATTTGCTTGGTGGCAATAACCGAACAGACAATTGGTATAAGCATAGCAAAGTTGGTAATGTAGGGATGCAAGCGAACATGTGTGGTATGCAATCCAAAAATAAATTCGCCAATTAACCAGGCAAAAGAAAGAACGCCTGTAATGAGGCCCCAACGCATTGCTAATTTATACATATGATGTACTTTTGATTTTTGATGCAATTGTAAAAATAATTTATGCAATATAATAATCCATGGACCACACTTGAGGGACACACCATGTATGAAAACAACTGGATACGGGTGCGTGAGGATAAAGTGTTGACTCCTGCTGGCAAACCGGGCATATACGGTGTAGTGCATTTTAAATCGATAGCGGTGGCTATTATTCCGCTTGACGATGATAATAACACGTGGATAGTTGGGCAATTTAGGTATCCAACGCAAACCTACGAGTGGGAGGTAGTTGAAGGAGGCTGCCCGGAAGGTTCGAGTCCGGAAGAAACTGCACATCGCGAGTTGCTTGAGGAGTGTGGCATACAAGCCCAAATAATGAAACCGATACTTGAAATGCAATTGAGCAATTCGGCAACGGATGAAGTGTCGGTGTCATATGTAGCGCGGCAATTGTCGTTTACTGAAAGCGAACCTGAGGAAACGGAAAAGTTGGTGGTAAAGAAGATTTCGTTTGATGAATTGTTTGAAATGACCTTACGAGGTGAAATAAAAGATGGACTATCGGTAGCAAGTATATTCAAGTGTAAATGGATGCTTGATAAAGGATTGATTTGAATTTTACCTTGCATACCGTTGATGCATAAGTAATAGTCCAATGAATTGGACTAAACTTCTGCTATTACGGCATTACCATTGTATAATTTAAAAATAGTTTTGGACTATGTTTAAATTACAATTGGTATTCTATAATAATTGATGGAAGCCAACGAAATTTTTTGGTAGGCTGTAAATGATGCAGTAAGAAAATTTCATGAATGAAAACGGGAGAATGGCCGGAAAGATACCAGCATCAAAGCATACAGCTATGCAATAGCCAAAGTGATGAAATAACGTGCAGTGTAAGCAGGTAAATATTCAACTTAACAACTAATTCCTAACATATTCAAGAACTCAAGTTGATGCTGCCTCTATTTAACGATAAGTACCTTGGCAACAAATTGCTTATCGTTAGCAGTAGCACGAAGGCAATATACGCCAGAGGCAAAATCGCTGGTTGAAACGCGGCAAGGCAAATTACAATTGTTGCCTGAAAAAATTATACGACCTGCAACATCAAATACTTCGAAGCTAGCAATGCCACGTATATGGCGTATGTATATCTGCTGCTCTGTGGCATTGTAAAATGCCGAAATACCACTACCCCCGATATCCTGAATGGAACTGATTATTACCGAAGGTGATGCGCTGCTGCAGCCATTACTATCAATGCCCAAAACATAATAGGTGCCCGGTGCGGGTGGCACCAGGTAATTTAATGTGGACAATACCACTGTTGGATTACCTACTTCGAACCACTGATAAGCAAACATGGGTGAGCTATAAAGCGTGTCGTTACTTTGTGACACTACGGGTGGTGGCGGGCTTTGAAACTCCGTCACAAAATTGACTATGGTAATAGAATCGCAACCTGCACTATTGCAAGCAACCAACTTAACATCGAAGCTTCCATAGCTTGCATAATATATGCCGGTAGGATTTTGCAAGGTTGAAGAAGAAGGTATGGCTCCAGTAAATGTCCATTGCCATGAAGTGGGCAGGTTGGTAGATATATCGGTAAAATCGATAGCCTGCTTTTCGCACCAAATGGTATCGCTGCTGCTAAAGGCAACATTGGGAATGGCGCAAGCACCAGGGGTAATATAAATGGAATCGGTAGCACTACAATTGTTTATAGTTACCGTTACATAATATGCGCCTGTATCGGTAGCAGTATAGGTTGCGAGGGTACTTCCATTATTCCACAGGAACGTACCGGTGCTACCTGCATTTAACTGAATGGCTTGCCCGGGGCACCAGGTGGTATCGTTACCAAGGTTAACAGCCGGGGCAGCAATAATGGTAATTATATTATTGATGGTATCGCTGTTGCCAAGGCTATTTACTGTTATTAATTGTACCGAGTAATTGCCGGGTGCAGTAAACAAATGTGCAGGATTATTAATGTAAGATGCATTAGCAGCCCCCGAATTGGGGTCGTCAAAATTCCATTGTACAGCAACAATGCCTGAGCTGGAACCAATAGTAAAATAGGTGCTATCGCCAAAGCAAAACCCTTGCGCAGTGAAACCAGGGGCTACCGCAAAGGCAGCATGATTAGGCAATCCAAGCGTAGATTGATTAGTTCCAAGTGTTACTTGTTGATTGACAAAATTACAACTCAAGCCCGGATTATCGGGGTCGGTTATAGCGCCCAAATAATTAACACTATAATTAGCAAGGTAAATTTTTCCGTCTGGTGCTAATTGCAACGCTCCTGAAAAAGCGGATGTACTGGTACCTACCAAAACCTCACTTGCTATAATTGCTGCTGCATTAGGCAATGATATATCATACTGATATACCTGAGAGGGAGTGATTAATGCCATATATAAAAATTGCCCTGATGGCGAAAACTCGCATCCATAAGCACCGCTAGAAGCAAATTTTTGAGGGAGTAATACATTGTTCGAAACAATCCCTGTGGCATTATGATAATCATACACTTCGAATTGATTAATATTCCAATAGCATGCAGCAAGTTTGTTTCCGGCAAGATTGGTTTTTAAATACCCGATTACGCCATTCGAATTTATCCCAACGGAACTTACTACCGGGGTAGAAGACAGGCCTGCGGCAGTAAGCAAATAAGATTTGAATGTATTGGTAAGATTTTCTTTTACAACTATCCATATATCAACCCCATTGGCATGGTTAACGGCACACACTTTTTCATCTGAGTTTGGACTGAATATCACATTCTTGGTTGAGGTTATATCGCCCAGCCCACCATTCAATGTAATATCCACTATAGAATATGTTGCTTGATATACAATGTCTCCCGTTACAAAAACATAATACTGATTGGAATTGCCAACTGCGGGAACAATGATTGCTGACTGGGTGCTGCTGGTACCACCAAGCAAACCGGTGCCATTGGGCATAATCTGATGCAACTTATTCCACACGGTTAAACCATCTGAATAAAAAAGCAACTGCCCATTGCCATCGCAAATTGTCGCGGTTCCTTCATCGGTATATGTTAGCCCCCCGTTAATAGACACTGGTGCACCTGAGTTAAAATCAAGGCCTGCAAACCGCCCAAAATGCCAAATGTTGGTGAGGTTTTGTGCTGCGCTTATTTGACATATAAGCAGTATAACCGGTAAAATTCTCTTCATGTTTTTAAAATTTTTTAGCCGAAATTAGGGAATGCTATTTTAGGCTTGTTTAAGTTGGCTAATTTACAAATTCCTTATACATGATTGCAAAAATGATAAAAAAGCAACACTGTTTTTTTTTATTGAAATTAAAATTTTCATTTTTTAAAATTAGTTTACTTACTTAGCCCAAAACAAAAACTCTTAAACAAACTATTTATATGAGGATATTAGAAATACGAGCCATGCGAGGCCCAAACTTTTGGAGCATTAGAAGACATAAGTTGGTTGTGATGAAACTTGATATTGAAGAACTGGAAGAACAGCCAACGGATCAGATAGCGGGATTTGCCGAACGATTAGAAAAGTTTTTACCAAGTATGTTTTCGCATCGATGTAGCGAAGATTACGAAGGCGGTTTCTTTCATCGTGTGCGCATAGGTACCTGGATGGGTCATGTGATAGAGCACATTGCACTCGAAATACAAACACTTGCCGGTATGGATGTAGGCTTTGGCCGCACCCGCAGCACGGGAGAAGCCGGGGTGTATCATGTAGTATTTGCGTACGAAGAAGAAAAAGTAGGAGTATATGCAGCTAAGGCGGCAGTAAAAATTGCACAGGCAATAGTTGACAATAAACCCTATGACCTTACCGATGATATACAACGCATGCGCGAGTTACGCGAAGAAGAACGCCTTGGACCTAGCACCGGTTCAATTGTTGAAGAAGCAGTAGCGCGCAATATTCCGTGGGTTCGCCTTAACCAACACTCGTTGGTGCAATTAGGCTATGGTGTAAACCAAAAGCGTATTCAAGCTACCGTGGCATCAACTACCGGAAGCATTGCTGTTGAAATTGCATGTGATAAAGAGGACACCAAAAACCTACTCGAAGCACAATCAATACCTGTACCGCGGGGCCGAATAATATACAGCGAAGAAGGACTGCAAGATGCCTTAGATGATATTCGTTTTCCAGTCGTTATTAAGCCTGTAAACGGCAATCATGGACGTGGTGCCACCATTAATATAAATAGCTGGGAAGATGCTGTAAATGCTTTTGCGGTAGCCAAGAAAATTTCTCGTGGTGTGATTGTAGAAAAATACATTACCGGATTTGATCATCGGATATTGGTAATTGATTACAAGATGGTTGCGGCCGCAAAACGAACACCTGCAGCGGTTACGGGAGATAGCAAGTCGACCATCCAACAATTAATTGACAAAGTAAATACCGACCCGCGCAGAGGATTTGGCCATGAAAAAGTATTGACTTCAATAAAAGTGGATGAAATGACACTGGCTATTTTAAACGAAAAAAATATGACCCTCGAATATGTTTTGAAAAAAGACGAGGAACTGTGGCTAAAGCGAACTGCCAACCTAAGCACAGGAGGCACTTCTGATGATGTTACTGACATTGTGCACCCTTACAATGTATTTATGTGTGAACGTATAGCCCGCATAGTTGGTTTAGATATTTGTGGTATAGATATAATGACTCCCAACATTAGCGAACCGCTTGACGAAATTGGGGGTGCGGTACTTGAAGTAAATGCAGCTCCCGGATTCCGTATGCATCTTAGTCCGGCATCAGGTTTGCCACGAAACGTGGCAGCGCCTGTGGTAGATATGTTGTTCCCTCCCGGAAGCAATTCGCGAATCCCAATTGTTGCTGTTACAGGTACCAATGGAAAAACCACCACTACCCGATTGATTGCACATATGTGTAAGTATATGGGACACAAGGTTGGGTTTACAACTACAGATGGTATTTATATACAAAATCACTTATTGCAACGAGGCGATTGTACAGGCCCTGCAAGCACCGAGTTTGTGTTAAAAGATCCAACGGTAGATTTTGCTGTGCTAGAATGTGCACGCGGTGGTATCTTACGTGCAGGTCTTGGTTTTCATAAATGCGATATAGGTATTGTTACCAATGTTGCTGCTGATCACCTGGGATTGAAAGGGATAAACTCGGTTGAAGAAATGGCCAAAGTAAAAGCTGTAGTTGTAGAAAGTGTGATGCCTTCGGGTTATGCAATCTTGAATGCTGATGACCCACTGGTAGCCGACATGAAACATAATCTGGAATGTAAAGTTGCATTCTTTTCACTCAATGAAAACAACCCCATCATACGCAGACACACACAAAACGGTGGGCTTGCAGCAGTTGCCGAAAATGGATATATCACAATCATGCGTGGCACATGGAAAATGCGCGTAGATAAAATAGTGAACATCCCACTAACTTTTTCGGGCAAAGCAATTTTCATGATACAAAATATTTTGCCGGCTGTACTTACAGGCATTATTCGCAATTTCAAAATAGAAGATATAAAATTAGCCCTTGAAACATTTATTCCTTCGCCAGCACAAACTCCCGGACGTATGAATATGTTCCAGTTTAAGAAGTTTACTGTAATGGTTGACTATGCACATAACCCGGCAGGATTCCAGGCAATAGCCAAGTTCCTGGAGCGGATAGAAGCCAAGCCAAAGGTTGGAATTATAGCCGGAGTAGGTGACAGACGCGATGAGGATATTATTCAATTGGGAGAACTTAGTGCAAGCATGTTTGATGAAATTATTATCAGACAAGACCGCAACATGCGTGGCCGCAGCGAACAGGAAATTATTGACTTATTATTGTCAGGAGTACATAAGGTAGACAAAACCAAAACTGTAAAAGTAATTAAGACCGAATCGGAAGCGATAGACTTTGCTGTGAAAAACGCCAAGAAGGGATCCTTTATTACCATTTGCAGCGATGTGGTTCCGGATGCGCTTGATCAAATAATGAAATACAAAGAAGAAGAAGATAAGTTTACTATAACTGATGCTGATATTCCCAACCTGACAAGCAACTAAGAAGAGATGTATTTGCTTGTATAGGCAATGTATGCAAAAAGAGATTTGTTAACGCACATGGTATACCATGTGCGTTTTTTTTCTGTTGAAAAAAATAGTTGAAATTCACAAATGAGCTTGTGGCTTGCATCCCTTTAATACACATCAGCTGCTCTCCTCCGCCTATTGAGCGTAGCCGAAATAGCGGAGGGGCGAACTTGCACCACCACTGGCGCGAGCTTGCAGCTCGTGCCTCAAATAATTTTTCTTTTCGATAACAATTTAGTTTCCATTACCAGACCACTACAATTTAATAATTTTTACCAAACCCTCCCCACTTACCCACCTCATCTTACAAAAATATACTCCCTCTGCAAACTCCCCAATATCTACCGTCTTATACTGGCTCCATTGAGCTACCCTCTCCGTACGTATACACTCACCGTTACAATACACCCCAAACCCCTTTCTGTCAACGCTCCACTTCGCCCCGAAGGGGGAGAGCTGAAAAAACTACCTTTATTTATATTGTATTTAAAGAAGGCAGCTGTAAGTTTTTTAGTTATTAGTATAATGCAAATATAATTTTTATTTTATACTCCTATTGGATTTATAAAGGTTAACCATCTGAGTAACGCTTGCTTAGTTTTACATTCTTTCAGGCATATCAATTCCTAATAAGTAAAATGCAGATTTTAAAACATGAGCAGTTTGGTTGCTCAGTTGCAAACGAAATTCAGATGTTTCAATTTGTGTATGATCAATAACCACGTGATCGTGATAAAACTGATTGTATGTTTTTGCTACCTCATAAGCATAATTAGCAATTATGGCAGGGCTCAATTTTTCGGAAGCCTGCTGTACTATCGATGCATAGTCTACCAATGTTTTCAATAATGCAATTTCTTTTTTATCGGCTTGGTAGGAAGTGTAATTCTTATTTTCATATTCGTTATAAACATTATCCATAGCTGCTTTACGCAACACTGATTTTATGCGGGCATAACTGTACTGAACAAATGGGCCGGTAAATCCATTAATATCGATTGACTCCGTAGGATCAAAGAGCATTCGTTTTTCAGGATCAACCTTGAGCAAATAAAATTTCAAAGCCCCCATGCCGATCGTATGATACAATTGCAGGGCCTCGGCTTCGGGCATGTCGTTAGTCTTACCCAATTGCTTTGTAACTTCGGCTGCAGCCTTTATTGTTTCTTCTACCAGGTCATCCGCATCTACCACTGTACCTTCGCGCGATTTCATTCTTCCCGAGGTAAGGTCAACCATGTTATAACTAAAGTGTATCATATTTTCCCACCAGGCATAGCCAAGCTTTTTAAATACCAGTCGCAATACCTTAAAATGATACTCTTGCTCATTACCTACCACATAAATCATTTTGTCGAAATGAAAATCCTGCTGCCGCAACATAGCGGTGCCAAGATCTTGCGTTATGTAAACCGAAGTCCCATCGCTGCGCAACAATAATTTCTGATCAAGTTTTTCATCTGTTAAATCAACCCAAACACTGCCATCATCCTTTTTATAAAATACATTTTTTGCTAACCCTTCTTCCACAATCTTTTTTCCGTAGAGGTAGGTATCACTCTCATAGTATATCTTATCAAACTCAACACCGAGTGCTTGGTAAGTAACATCCATGCCATCATATACCCAACCATTCATTTTTTTCCATAGAGCCTTCACTTCACTATCGCCCGCCTCCCAATTGCGCAGCATTTGCTGTGCCTCTTTAAATATGATTGTTTCAGCTTTTGCAAACTCTTTTAGCTCACCCTCGGCTTTATCTTTTGCTTCCTGTTTTTCGGCCTTTGCAATTTTTAATTGCAAAGCATCGTATTTGGCTTTAATCTCAACGCTTGTAAATGCACCTTCGTTCCACCTCTTCAATACATCCATAGCTTCCTGTTGATATACTTTATCAAATGCTACATAATATTTGCCAACCAGCTTATCCCCTTTTGTTCCTGTTGATTCGGGGGTTTCGCCATTACCATACCGTTGCCATGCCAGCATACTTTTGCAAATATGAATGCCGCGGTCGTTTACGATATTTACCTTTGATACTTTATCGCCAGCTGCTGCCACAATGCGGGTAAGTGCATAGCCTAGCAAGATATTGCGCATATGACCAAGGTGTAAAGGCTTATTTGTATTGGGCGATGAGTATTCTATTACGACATGTTTTGCCTGCCTGTTTACCGCTACTTGTGTTAGCGAATCATTCAACTTGTTCAGATACAATTTTCTGTTTAACGAAAGGTTGAGAAATCCTTTTACAATTTCATATTCGGTAAATGTATCAGCTTCTTTCAACAATGCATTGCCAATAGTATTGCAGGCTTCCTCAGGTTTTAGTTTAAGCAAAGGTGCAAGACCAAATACAAGCAGCGTTACATCTCCCTTAAACTCGGGTTTTGTTGGTTGCAAAATAATTTTAGGCAATGGTATGGCAACATTCAATTCAGATTGAATGGCATCTTTAATTTTCTGTTTAAGTTCTTGCTCGAGAAACATAGGTTGCTTACGGTAACTTTTTTTATAAATTCTCCAAAATAAATTTAGTCATAGCTGTATACAAATGCAGCCTTGCTCCCTTGGTGCGAATGCCATGATTGGCATTTGGATAATCGAGCATCGTATAAGGCACATTATTTTTTACCAGTTCATTTACCATCATCATGGCGTTTTGGTAATGCACATTATCATCAGCCACACCATGCACTAGCATATATTTTCCTTTCATGTTTGCAACAAAGTTGATTGGCGAATTGTCATCATACCCGCTTTTGTTTTCCTGTGGTGTTTGCAAATAACGCTCGGTATAAATACTATCGTAATAACGCCAGTTCGTTACAGGAGCCACTGCAATACCCACTTTAAAAATATCACTTCCCTTACACATACAAAGCGAAGTCATGTATCCACCAAAACTCCAACCCCATATGCCTATACGATTGCCATCAACAAAGGGTAGCGTTGCAAAATATTTTGCTGCTGCTATTTGATCTTCGGCTTCAAGTTTTCCTAATTGCTTGTACGTGCATTTTAAGAATGCATCATCTTTAGGCGTGGTGCCACGGTTGTCTACAGAAACCACTATGTAACCAAGGCTTGCCAGATGCTGATACCAATAGTCGTTTGCATTGCGCCCGGCATTAAGCACGGTTGGTGCTCCCGGTCCACCATACACGTACATCAGTACCGGATACTTTTTGTTAGCATCAAAATTCTGAGGCTTTATCATCCATGCCTGCAACTCAATTCCATCTTTGGTGGTAATGGTCATAAATTCCTTCTTGCTGATTTTGTAATCACCAAGCTTTTTTGCCAGGGCAGTATTTTCCTCCAACACTTTTATTTTTTTTCCTGATGTTTCATATAACTCAACCAATGGAACCGAGTTGGCTGTGTTATGCGTCATAATCGCATATTTAAATCCTTTACTAAATGTAGGAGTATTGATGCCATCAGCATGTCCAATAATATTCTTTTTTCCGTTGAGGTCGATGCTGTAAACTTGCCTGTCGGCAGGTGTTATATTAAAGCTGCTGTAGTAAAACATTTTTTTCGCTGCATCATAACCATAATAGTTAATAACATTTTTCTTGTCGGTGGTAATTTGTTTTACTAGTTTTCCTTTCATATCCATCCACATCAGTGCATTGTAGCCGTTCTTCACGCCCATCCAAATAAAATTTTTCTTATCGGCAGTAAACTCAAGCGCATCATTAATATCAATATATGTACTGCTTGTTTCCGTGTACAGGGTGCTAACTGCGCCACTATTAGCATCGCACAATAATAACTCAAGGTTATTTTGTAAACGGTTCATTCGGGTAATGCAAAGCGTGTTTGCATCTGCTGTCCATTTAATGCGCGGTATGTATTGATCATTGGCTGCATTGATTTGGGCTTTAGCCTTTTGATTGGTTTCGAAACTAAAGATGTGTATTTCAACTTTCGAATTTTCTTCACCGGCTTTGGGATACTTGTACTTAACTTCGGTTGGATATAGCGAATCGAACATGGTAAGCGAAAACTCGCGCACCCTGCTTTCGTCAAAACGATACCAGGCAATGTGCTTTCCATCGGGTGCCCATTCAAATGCTTTGCTAAACGAAAATTCTTCTTCGTAAACCCAATCAGGTGCACCGTTAATAATGTGGTTAGGTTTGCCATCGTGCGAAATCATTTTTTCGGTATTGCTCCCAATGCGTTGCACGTATAAATTATTGTCGCGCACATAGGCTAGGTCGTTTCCATCTGGAGAAAAATCTGCTAACTGTGCCTTTACACCATTGGTAATGTTGTACATCTTCTTCTCAACCAAATCATACACATAGTAGTCGGCCTTGAATGAATGACGATAAATAGCCTCCATCTTGCAAGTGAATAAAATTCGTTTTTCATTGCTGCTAAATGAGTACTCGTCAAATGCGAGAACCTTGCCGGCACCATCCACCAGTATTTTACCTTCAAAAATTGTTTTGATTTTTTTGCCCGTAGCGTATTCATACAGGGCAATATCACTTGTTTGATTTATGGTGTCATTGTCTAAAGCAGTGTAGGTAATACCATTATTCATGGATTTGATACCAGTAATAGATTCAGCTCTAAAGGCAAATTTTCCAAATATTTCCTGGAGCGTAAAATCTTTTTGTGCGATTGATGAAGTACAAACAAAATACAGCATCACTACAACCAAAGGCATTTTTAGCTTAATCATATCTCTAATTTAATTAATGTGGTTAAAGGTTGTGCAAGATGGATAAAATGTTTTATAGTTCAAAAAAGACCTGCTGATTTAGAGATTTACGATCAATATAGTTGGATAAGCTATGCAACAAAAGCAATAGCGTAGGGTAGAAATTCGAGCGTGTGGCTTTATATTTCATTATCCGTGCATATATTTAGACTATGTTCTGTTTAATTCTTTGGTGTGTACAAAGTAAGAATCAATCATTCATAAGCGTTTGGTATTTGGGTATATCGATTAGTGATTGTATCCAACTAATTATTATTTCAAATTACTTTGGCATTCTAAATCGATAATTATTAATGCATTCTTTCATATTTTAGTCGGATTATTGCTTATTGGGAAGTATGAAAAACAAATTTTTTACAATAATTATATCCGGATTATTGCTTGCAACAAATGTGAGCGCTTTTTCGAAAAACATAATAAAGATTGAATTTCAATCTTTATTAAAGCCACCTGCTTCTCCAAAAACTTTTTCAGCCCAACATGCCTTTAAACTCAATAGGTCGATAGAATCTAATTCATCCTATTTTGCATTTGCTATTTATTTGCAAAATGAGTTGCAGGCTTTTTTTGATGGAAGTGATTTTTATAAAATTTCGAATATAGATAGTACCATTTTAAAATTTGAAAATAAAAATTCTGCACCTGAAATTATAGATTCGGTAGTTAGTGCAAACCTGCACATTACACAACCTGTCTGGCTCTTGACAAAAGGCAATTCAATCGAAATTTTAAAAGAGGATTTTAGACTAACTTCAGATTTGGCAAATGAAAAATTTACAAACGAGAAAGTCAGAATGTGACTGACAGCATCATTATTAGTTATAATGAAAAAGAGTTAATCAGTGGTTACAAGCAATTTTTGTATCGTGATAAGGTTAAAAATTATTTTCAATTAATTTTTGAAAATCTAACTTACGAAGAAATTAGTGACCCAATTGAGTTTCAGGTATTGATTGATTCTTTAGCAGCAATGCGGTATATCACAAAAGATGGATTTGCACCTGAGGAGGAGGATGCATTTGTAGATTAATTAGATACGCTTAAGTTTATTATTCCATTTACTGCCTATAAGTTTAACAATGATTCTATTTCGATTCCATCTGGCAATAGCAAATTAATGCTACTTGATTTTTCATATGCTAGTTGCCTCCCTTGCATTAACGCGATTCCCATGCTTAATGCTGTTTTTAAAAAGTACAAGCCAACAGATTTGGTTGTGCATTGGATTGATCCTGTCGATTTTAAAGATAAGACTTTTGCCAAAGGGCAGTTTGCAAAACTTGGAATTGAGTTTGAAGTGTTGTTTGATGAACAGCGTTATTGCCTGTCGTTATATAATATGAATACATATCCTGAAACTTTCCTTGTTGAAACCCAAACCGGAAAAATAGTTTATCATCATAGAGGCTATCTAGTAGACACTGGTATTGAGAAGGAGTTGATGAATGCTATAGATGGTTATTTGAAAGTGCACTAAGTGTAAACAGTAATGCTATCAGGCTTGACCAATCAATAGGCAGACATAGTATAAATGTGTATGTCATTTCACGGTATTACATTTCCTTTATGTAAGCACCTATGATTTTAGCTTTTAAAGGCAATCACTCTTTAAATCGCAGCACATTTTATTCTTGCAATTATTTGCAGTAATCTTGCGCTTGGAAATTTTATATTGAATCAAAAAAATGTGCGTTTGATAGAATGAAGTTCGACTTAGTTAAAAAGGATAAAGTATTAAAAGCAACATCTGCTATTGCCGACAAGCAAGGCATAAAAGCATTTGTGATAGGCGGGTGGGTGCGCGATTTGATTTTGAAACGCCCATGCAAGGATATTGATATCGTATGCGAAGGTGATGGAATTTCATTGGCACAAGCGGTGTTGCAAAAAATTAATCCATCGGCTAAATTAACCGTGTTTAAAAATTTCGGTACTGCACATTTCAAACACAACGATATAGATTACGAATTTGTAGGTGCCCGCAGAGAAAGTTACAATAGTGATTCGCGCAAGCCTATTGTAACCGATGGCACTCTTGATGATGACCAACGGAGACGTGATTTTACAATCAATGCATTAGGCATTTCACTCAATAAGGAAGATTTCGGACAATTGAATGACCCGTTTGATGGATTGGCGCATTTAGAAAGTGGAACTCTTAAAACTCCGCTTGAGCCCGGCATTACATTTAGTGACGACCCATTGCGAATGATGCGTGCTGTGCGCTTTGCAACTCAATTGAGTTTTAACATAGAGCCGGAAACGTACACTGCGTTAAAGAAAAATGCACATCGATTAAAAATTGTAAGTCGCGAACGTGTCATTGATGAGTTGAATAAAATTATTTTAACCCCGCAACCTTCAAAGGGATTTGTAATATTATTTAATACCGGATTGCTTCAGGAGTTTTTTCCTCAGTTTTGTTTGTTACATGGGGTAGAGCAGAAGGAAGGGCGTGGCCATAAGGATAATTTTTATCACACACTTGAAGTGCTTGATAATATTTGTGAATCTACCGATGACCTTTGGTTACGTTGGTCTGCCATCTTACATGACATTGCCAAACCGGCAACCAAAAAATTTGAGCCGGTCCATGGCTGGACATTTCATGGGCATGAGGATCGTGGTGCACGTATGGTTCCTAAAATATTTGCACAGCTAAAATTACCGCTGAACGAGAAAATGAAATTTGTGCAAAAGATGGTTTTGTTACATCTGCGCCCCATCGTATTGGCTCAGGAAATTGTAACAGACTCTGCAGTGCGAAGATTGTTATTTGATGCTGGTGATGATATTGATAGCCTGATGAAACTCTGTCATGCCGATGTTACTACCAAGAATGAATACAAAATAAAAAAGTATAAGCAAAACTTTGAACTGGTAAAGCAAAAATTAGTTGAGGTAGAAGAAAAGGATAGGATACGCAATTGGCAACCGCCAATTGATGGTGCTTTGATTATGAAAACATTCAACTTGCAACCAGGTCGAGAAGTTGGCTTGATAAAAACTGCCATACGAGAAGCTATTCTAGACGGAGAAATCACTAATGAATTTGATGCTGCTTATCAATTAATGATTAAAACGGGAGCAAAACTTGGGTTAAATGCAGTAACGGTATAAAGCTATTTTTACAATACAACTATTGCCATATACGTTGCATGCTTAGGGCTAGCTGTTTAATATCGATATTCAATAAAAGTAATAATTCAGCAGCAGAAACAAAAAAATTAGTGCTCGTAAAAATTACCAAAGCATTAAAAAACTCTTGCATCAAGACCAGCATATATGAGTTCAAAACAATTCTCCTTGAAAGAAATTTGAACTCACTACAATCATCAACTAACATCTGATAATCGCCAGAAATTTTTGAGGCGCTTAATTGCGGCTATCAAATTGATTTTTGATCTGAATATACTTTCGAAGAAAACGGTGTCGCTCCTACGGAGCTCTTAGATTTTTAATGCAGCAGACCATTCCCCTGTGAGGCAATGTGATTAAGTTAAGGAATTAAATCCAATTGCCTGCGCTCACCCGTAGCCCTAAAGGGCACCTCCACGTAGATTTCGTTACAACGGACTGTCTCCCTTTAGGGATTCAGGGTGCGCTGAGGGCTTAACTCAATGACATTCCCCTGTGAGGCGTTAGGTTAATGAATAGGCAACCGATAAAAAATCAACAATTCCTAAGTAGAAAAAAAAGAAATTCTCCTTGCCTCTTCGAATCTCCGTGCGCCACCAGTATTTAATCTTCAAAAAAAAAGAAACTCTCTATGCCTATCAGTGTCCCCTTGCAACACCAGTATTTAATCTTCAAAAAAAGAAATTCACCGTGCTCCTCCGCATCTCCGTGCGCCACCAGTATTTAATCTTCAAAAAAAAAGAAATTCTCTGTGCCTCTCCGTGCCTCCGTGCGCCACTCGTATTTAATTATCAAAAAGCACACAAGCACCTATAAAAAACAGCAAGTCCTACTTATACAACGCTGCATTAATATACACCTGATCTATACAATTTTCGGTAAACGCATAAGGCATGTAGTGCAATGATGGCAATTCTTTAGTCACTATAAAATTTGCAACCTTGCCTTTTAGATAGGGTGCCATGTGTAGCAATACAATCCATAGCAGCTGCGCTGTTAATAGTTGCCGCCACAATTGCTTCTTCGGGAAACATTTTCAATTTGACACATGCTAATGAAAGTACAAAAGCCATACTCCCACTGGGCGAAGAACCGGGGTTGAAATCTGTTGCAAGGGCAAGGGGCAGTCCATTATCAATCATCATACGAGCCGGTTGATAATGCAAACCAAGGAAAAATGCTGCCGAAGGCAACAAGGTTGGCATCGTGTTGCCAGGTAGCAGACAAGCAACTTCTTCGCTACCTATGTGCTCGCAATGGTCTACCGACAAAGCGTTGTGAGCCACGGCCATTTGCACCGCACCAATATTGGCAAGCTGATTGGCATGAATCTTTGGTTTCAATCCATATTTTTTTCCGGCTGCAAGAATTTGATTTGCCTCCTCGATGCTATAAAAACCTCGATCACAAAATACATCAACAAAATCAGCCAAACGTTCGTTTGCAATAGCTGGCAGCATCTCGTCAATAATTAAATCAATGTAGCCTTTTCTATTTTCCTTATATATCAAAGGCATTGCATGCGCTCCCAGAAAGTTCGCTTTAATGGTTATGGGAAAATTCTTTCTTAACTGTTGAATTACGCGAAGCATTTTAAGTTCGCCATCTACTGTTAGGCCATAGCCGCTTTTAATTTCGATGGCTCCTGTACCAAGCAATATCATGGTGCGCAGCCTTGCTGCTGCACAATCGTACAAGTATTCTTCGCTAGCCAGGTTTAGAGCTTTTGCAGAATTAAGTATGCCTCCTCCCCTAGCGGCAATTTCTTCGTAACTCATACCATGTATTCGGTCAACAAATTCGCGCTCGCGCGAACCCGCATAAACAATGTGCGTGTGCGAATCGCACCAGGCAGGCAATACAAATTTATTTTTCAAATCAATTACCTCAGCGTCTTGCAAGTGGCTGTCGTCCAACACTTGCATGCTGCGTGAATTATCTATAAATCCATCTGCGCAACTAAGCCAGGCATTATCTATCGCATCTAGTTGAGCCATGTCTGCCCCCTTCTTTACTCCACTATCTTTGGTAAGTATCAGTTGCTTTATATTGGTAAATATTTTCTTATTCATAAAATAATCTTTTTAACGTATATCGCCATGGTTAACAACAAAACGATAGGGCCAGTTGGCTGCTTCGCCAGCATAAGCAACACCAATACGCGGTGTTGCCTTTATGAGGGCCTTATCAAAATTGATATGTTCATCGGTAATCCAAATTTTACTTCCACCTATGTTTATGCCATTACAATGCAAATCAATACCCATGGCCTTTGCTACCATGCCGGGGCCGGCAGTTAGCCTTTTAGCATGTACACCCTTGCCTCTGCGCTGTTGCATGTGAGCTTCACCTGTTACCGGTTTTAAAGCACGAATCAATATTGCGTGAGGAATTTCCTTCTCATTAGTAACAATATTAAATAAGTGATGCATGCCATAACACAAATATACATAAGCGATACCGCCTTGCTTAAACATGGTTTCGGTTCGTGCAGTTCTGCGGCCTTTGTAAGCATGCGAGGCCTTATCGATTGCTCCTTCATATGCTTCGGTTTCGGTTATGATACCTGAGGTGATTGCTCCATCAATTTTTGTGTGCAAGGTCTTGCCAATAAGGTTTTGGGCTAGCATTACTACATCCGGCTGCAAAAAATAATCCTTACTAATCTTCATTCATCCAATTTTCTGTAGGTGGGTTTTAATATCAGGCGAATGGCACGCTCGTAATTAATGTAATTATACATCCAGTTAATAAACACAATGAGCTTGCTACGAAAGTTTACCAGCAGCAGCAAATGCAAAGCCATCCATGCTAGCCAGGCTATGTAGCCACTGAGTTTGATGCCGTAGGCTTCAAACACTGCTTCGCCACGGCCTATGGTTGCCATACTTCCTTTATCAAAATAGGTAAACTCCCTCCATTCATTCATAGCCAAAGTGCGGAGCATATTGTTTGCAAGATTTTCTGCCTGTTGCTCAGCAACAGGAGCAACCATGGGATGTCCGTTTGGAAATTTGGTATCACCTTCGATACTTGCAATATCGCCAAGTGCAAAAATATTTTGATTACCCTTTACAAGATTTTTTCTGTTGGTTACTAATCTTCCACTACGTGTGAATGATTCAGCTGACAGGCCGTTAATCGTACTGCCACGAACACCTGCAGCCCATATTACCGTATAACTTGGCAGCTCCATGCCATTGCTAAGCTTAGCTAAATGGCCATCATACGATAGCAGTTTTGTATTGAGCCAAACTTCAACTCCAAGTTTTTGTAATGAGTCTATTGCCTTTAGCCGCAGCGATTCGCTAAACATAGAAAGCACTTCGCCTCCTGACTCTACCAAATGCACATGCATTAATTTTTTATCAATCTCTTTATAGTCATGTGGCAATACGTGTGCCTTCATTTCGGCAATGGCACCGGCAAGCTCAACTCCGGTAGGCCCTCCACCTACAACAATAAAATTAAGGGTCTTGGCTATGGCATCTTTTTTCCTTAACGATAAGGCACGTTCAAACTCTTGCAAAATATCGCTACGCAAATCAAGTGCTTCGTTTACACTCTTCAGTGTTTGACAATTTTTCTGCAAATCTGCATTACCAAAAAAGTTGGTGACAGCACCGGCACATATCAGCAGATAATCATAACTGAACTCACCGATAGTAGTAGCTATCGTATTTTGGTCAGCATGAATATGTGTAAGCTCGCACATCCTGAAGGTTACATTACGGTGTTTACGCAGAATTTTACGTATAGGATAAGCAATAGCATCAGGCCCCAGCCCACCCATCGACACTTGATAAAGTAAAGGTTGAAAGGTGAAATAATTGTTTTTATCGATTAAGGTTATGTCAAATGGCTTATTCTTTAGCTTCCTTAATAAAGCTAATCCGGCAAAGCCTGCACCTATTATTATTAATTTTTTACGCTCTTGCATTTTGATAATTCATTCAAAAAGGCAAACATTGCAAAGTTGTAGTTTATGTATCATAATACATAATTAAAGAATGGAAATTTTCAAAATAGGTTTTTTAACTGTTAGGTTACTCGATATTATCGATATCGCGATTGTTGGTTTTATTCTATTTAAGCTATACGATTTACTAAAGGGTGGCATTGGCATTAATCTTTTTGCTGGAATTCTTCTGTTTGTATTTGCTTATTATTTGTTTAAAAACGTTTTGCATCTTGAACTGCTGAGCGAGTTGCTTGGCCAATTTATAAATGTTGGTGTGCTTGCTTTGTTAATATTGTTTCAACCTGAGTTGCGCAAATTTCTGATTATTATGGGTACCAACAGCATTACCATTCGTAACTTATTCAAAAAACAAATTACCAACTGGCCTGCATTTGGGGCCGAAGAAAAAAAGCCATTAAAAATTACGTCTATTACCAAAGCTTGCCGCAACATGTCGGAAAGTAAAACGGGAGCCTTAATTGTATTGGCAGGAAATAATGATTTAACCTATTATGCAAATAGTGGCGACCTTATAGAAGGCGAAGTAAGCAAGCGACTAATAGAAACCATTTTTAATAAACAAAGCCCCATGCACGATGGCGCTGTCATTATACAAGATGGAAAAATATTTGCTGCCCGCTGCCTGCTACCGATAACGCAAAATGATGAATTGCCGGCAGCACTGGGCACACGACACCGTGCGGCTATAGGCATAACGGAGCAATCGGATGCCATGTCAATTATTGTAAGCGAAGAAACTGGCGAAATAGCTGTGGCAGAATCAGGTAACTTAAATTTAAATGTGAGCCTAACTGAACTTGAAAACTTAATTAAGAAATTCGAAACACAATAATACTGGTACGATTTTCTTTAACTAATAAATGAAACTAAAAACCGAATGATATGAAAAAATTAATTTTGGCAATTGCCATTGTAACCATCACACTGCCATCGTGCGATACCGTTATGCAAACTGCACAAACAGTGCTCTCAACACCAACCAATGAAGAAGCCGCAGGCGGCTTGCGCGATGCGCTGTCGCAAGGTGTAGGCAAAGGGGTTGATATACTTGCTGCCACCGGAGGATTTAATAAAAACAATGCCATACGCATTTTACTTCCACCCGAAGCAGTAAAAATAGAAAGCACCCTTCGCAACCTAGGCATGGGTAGCGAGGTTGACCGTGTTATTACCAAACTGAACGAAGGTGCCGAAAAAGCTGTTAAAACTGCTAAGCCCATTTTTGTAGATGCTATAAAGAAGATGACCATTACCGATGCGTTGAACATAGTAACCGGAGGCAATGGCAGCGCCACCAACTATCTTAAAAAAACAACCACACAAAGTCTTAACACTGCATTTAAGCCTGTGATACAAAGCTCGCTCAATCAGGTCGGTGTAACAAAATATTGGGACGATTTGGTTAAAGTGTACAATGCCTTGCCCACCACTACCAACAAACTTAATCCGGATTTAAATTCGTTTGTAACCGATAAAGCGCTGCAGGCATTGTTCGGAAAAGTGGAACAAGAAGAAAACCTTATTCGTAAAGACCCCACCAAACGCGTAACCGCACTAATGAAAAAAGTTTTTGCTTATGCCGATACCAAGAAAAAATAGCTGATAGATTGCTTGCTATGGAGTTGTTTGCTGTTTTTAAGATATCAAGATTTTTTTATTGATTCAAAAATATATTTATGAATTACATTCAAGTTTGCCCGATAGATGAATTGCCAAATAACTCTCAAAAAATTGTCAACGTTGGAAAACGAAAAATCGCTCTTTTCCACTTCAATGGAAAACTATCTGCTATAGCCAATGCATGTTTACATAAAGCCGGTCCATTAGGTTTAGGAGTGGTAAGTGCTAAATATGATGGCATGTATGTAACCTGCCCATGGCATGGTTGGGAGTACAATATCGAAACAGGCAGTGCGCCTCCCGGATACCCTGACCAACAAGCACTTTATGAAATAAAATCAGAAGGTGGCTATATTGTAGTAAGCCAAGAGCCTATAGTTAAAGCACATAGAGCGCACCACCATAATCCTTTGTTGGAGGATTTAATAAAACTGAAATACCAAACCTCGGAAAATAGTTTAAATATTTTAGGTATTAGCACTACCAATTTATCGCCCTCTTTACCAAGGTTTTCTACTTCGGAAGATGCTTTAGAAAAATCACTGGCTTATGCATCTGAGAAATATGGAGCAGCTACAAAAATGGTCAAATTAAGAGAATTGGAATTCCGCAATTGCGAAGGATACTATTCGCAACATAGCCATGCTTGTACCTGGCCTTGCAGCATTACCGAAATGAATCCGGAAGATGGGATGACCGAAGTATATGAAAGCATGATTTTATGGGCAGATATTGTCATGGTATCAACGCCAATCCGCTGGGGCAATGCCTCTGCATTGTATTACAAAATGGCAGAGCGATTAAATTGTGTACAAAACCAAATTACTATCAATAGTAAAATATTAGTAAAAAATAAAATTGCTTCGTTTATTATTACTGGCGGACAGGATAATATACAACAGGTTGCCGGACAAATGATGTGTTTCTTTACCGACCTCGGATTTACATTTCCTCCGTTTAGCTTTTTGGGATGGAGTCGTGGATGGACTGCTGAAGATATGGAAAAAAATGTTATGCTATTTAAAAAGAGCGAATACATAAAGCGCACTTCTATAGAAATGGTAGACAATTGCGTAGAAGTACTGAAGCAAATAAAAAATATAAACAGCTCCAAAATTCAAGCTCCAAAACCTAAACGAATTGATTCGTTAAGTATAGACATAGAAAACAAAGATATGAACGTTTAATGCTTAATACAATTACGCAAAACATTTAGCCACTAATACGCACCCACACTCGAGTAGAGTAAATATTGGGGCTTGGCATTTAGACCGCACTATTGTGTTGCACTCCATTTGGCACCAGGATATTTTTTCTGAAATTATTACTGAGGTTTTGTATGTTTGGAAACCAAATCCAACTAAAAGTTTTAAGGTTATATGTTCTAGTTTCAAAAACAAATTGCCCAATGGTAGATTGCATACTATAAAGTTTGATGTTATTGCGTAACAAAAGTAATAATAATATACAAAAAACGCAATTGCGTTTTTGTATATTAATTTCTAACTAAATAAATATGAAGCACTACGGGCTAAGTATAAATAAAATTAAAAATAATGACTTGCGTCAAGCGGGGAGTTAGCGGTCATGCTAGGAAGACAACCGACTATTAACAATTAAGAAATTAAAATGACAAGAAGTTACTACTCAAATACAATTTCTGACTTCTTAAAAGATGATGAAACTCGAATTCTTGGACAGTTAAGTTTACACCACAACCATGCACTGGAAGACTTACAAAAAAACGCTTGGGTTAAGCAAATAACAATTCTCAAAGATACTCTTCAAACTATTAACAACGGACAAATTTATTTTGAGTTTTCAATCCCTCGAATGGGAAAACGGGTTGACAATGTTTTAATAATAAACGACCTAATTTTTGTTTTAGAATTTAAAGTTGGTGACAATCAATACCAGAAACACTCAATAGAACAAGTAGTTGACTATTGCTTGGACTTACAAAATTTTCACGAAGGTAGTCATCATGAAAAATTAATCCCTTTATTGATTTCTACAAAAGCAGAACCGATAGAAAACTTATTTACAAGTGATGACAATTTATTTGAGCCTTTAAAAGCTAATCAACAAAATTTAAGTGCCGTAATAAACAAGACACTTTTACAAAGCAACGGAAAACAAATAAATGCTACTGACTGGGAAAATTCAATTTACAAACCCACTCCAACTATAATTGAAGCTGCACAAGCTCTCTACAAGGGACACAATGTAAAAGAGATTTCAAGGCACGATGCAGGAGCAATCAATCTATCAAAGACAACAGACTGCATTAACAACATAATTGAGACTGCAAAAAGAGAAAATAAAAAGTCAATTTGCTTTTTGACTGGAGTTCCTGGTGCTGGGAAAACATTAGCAGGACTAAATATAGCTAACGAAAGAATGAAAGCGGATGAAGATGAACATGCAGTTTTTCTTTCTGGAAATGGACCGCTAGTAGATGTTTTGAGAGAAGCCTTAACCAGAGATGAGGTTGCAACGTCAAAAGAAAACGGTGAATCACTGACAAAAAAAATTGCCGCAATAAAAGCTAACGCTTTTATTCAAAATATTCATCACTTTCGAGATGACAATTTAATTTCTAAGAAAGCACCAGTTGAAAAAGTTGTGGTTTTTGATGAAGCACAAAGAGCTTGGGCAAAGGAACAAGTAAGCTCCTTTATGAAACGAAAAAAAGGAGTTGAAGACTTTGATATGTCTGAGCCCGAATTCTTAATCAGCGTCATGGATAGACATGAAGACTGGTGTACAATTATTTGTTTAATCGGTGGTGGACAAGAGATAAATACTGGTGAAGCTGGAGTTTCTGAATGGCTTTCTTCTTTGAAAAACAACTATCCTCATTGGGATATTCATTACTCAAATTTGATTTCTACAGACGATAATTATTTATCAGACATTGAATTAAGAAATTGGGTTCAATCTGTAGCCACCGAAAAACATGAATTGCATTTATCGGTTTCTGTAAGGTCTTTTCGTTCAGAGAAAATTTCGGAGTTAATGCACGAAATTTTAGAGGCAAAACATGAAAGAGCAAATACACTTTTAGGTGAAGTCAAAAATGATTTTCCAATATTAATTACAAGAGACTTGACAACTGCAAAAAAATGGTTGAGAACTCAAGCAAAAGGAAGTGAAAGAATTGGACTAGTTGCAAGTTCCGGAGGTAGAAGATTAAGACCTTTAGGAATTGATGTTAAGAAACGAAATATCTGCTCCTAATTGGTTCTTGAATAATTCTGATGATATTCGTTCTTCATATTTTCTAGAAGAAATAGCAACTGAATTTGATATACAAGGATTAGAAATTGATTGGGTTTGCTTGGCGTGGGACATCAACTATTATTTTGAAAATGGGATATGGAATTGTCAATACTTTTCCGACTAAGGTGGCAAAATATCCACAACGAAAACGACAAAACATATTTGCAAAATGCATACAGAGTGCTATTGACCAGAGCCAGACAAGGACTAATAATTTACATTCCAGAAGGTGACGACCTTGACCATACAAGACCAAAAGAACTTTATGACAGCACATTTAATTACTTTCAATCATGCGGAATAAAGAATATATAACGACATCGGAAAAAGAAGCACGAACCGGTAACATTTAGCCGTATAGACGAAAGCCCCCCTGCATCGCAGCAAACGAGGGGCTTTTGTCTATAGGCCTGCTCCGTATTCTTTAACGGGGTGTTCAGCGACACCGGCATGGGGTGTCGTCATAATTGAGTGGCTTTGCTGTGGAGGGGGGGCGTGCTAAATTGCTTAGGTGTAATAGTAAAGCAATTTTACTTTTTTGGGTGTTTAACTATGAGTGTATACGATTACAATTGTTATTAATATTCAGTTTTTTCAATAGTACCCCTACCCAAAATTGAGCGTACTTTATTACCATACAGTTTTTTTTCATTGCGATTCCGATTACCAACGGAGTAAGTAATTTTTAATGTTTTCATCGATTAGTGTTTTGTTTAAGTGGTGAACCCCTGTTGCGCAATGGTTTTTCCAAATTTTTCATATGCAGTTCTTCTCGATTTTTTCTATAAAAAAAATTGGCCCTAAAGGCCAATGTCATTAAGTTAAGCCATCCGCGCACCCTGAATCCCTAAAGGGAGCCAGTCCGTTTTAACGAAACCTGCGTGGAGGCGCCCTTTAGGGCTACAGGTGAGCGCAGGCAATTGGATTTAATTCCTTAACTTAATGACATTGCTCTAAAGGCTTCTTATTAAATTCGTGAAATATTTAAGATTAATTCAAATAAATAACGTTCTTAGAATTCTAAAAAACATCCTAAAGCCAAAAGTAAATTTATGAAATATACATTTATAATTCTCGGAATACTAGTCGCACAAAATATTTTTGCACAAATTGATACGCTAAAGAAACTGACTTTTAGCGCCTATGGCGAATTGTATTACAGCTACGATTTT